>CALBRY010000343.1 GCA_937927665.1 uncultured Chloroflexota bacterium | reverse complement strand
CGGATGTGGTGCTGATCCCGGCGGCGGATGAAGTGACCGAAGATGAAACCGACAGCAGCGGACAGCAAACAGGCATCACCGTGACTGGTTTTAACACGCTCCCGGCAGAGGATCTACTTGCGATCGACGGGGTGCGATCTGTTTCCCGCGTAGGGCGCTATCCCGCGCAGATCGTCCTGCCATCCGAGCGCCCGACTGGAACAGTATTGGGCATCGATCGGGCAGGGTTGGCAGCGGTAACCCGATTTCGTCGTGATTACAGCGAAACTCCGCTTGCAGAACTGATGAATCGACTGGCGATCAATCGCACAGGTGTCATCGTCAGCGCCGAATTTGCCCGCCGCTATCGCATCGCTATCGGGCAAACCATCACCGTGCAGATCAGCGCGCTTAACACATGGTCAGAGATCAGCGTGCCAGTGATCGGCATGGTCGAATACTTCCCCACCCTTGACCCGCGTACAGGATTTTTTCTGCTGATGAGCCTCGATGTCGTGTTCGAAACGGTCGGTAGTGAACTCCCGCATGATTTGTGGATCGATGCGGCGGACGATGCCGATATTGACGCGATCCGCCGAGATGCTGCCGCGCTTGGCTACCCGATCCTTGAATGGCGCGATCCCGCTCAAATGCTGCAAGCCGCGCTGCGTGCGCCTTTGCGCCGTGGTGTACTCGGATTCTTGTCGATTGGCTTTATCGCTGCACTCACGCTGACGATCATCGGCGCAGTGATTCAGAACACGGCATCATTTCGGGCGCAGTTGGGGCAGATCGGCGTACTGCGGGCGATGGGATTGAGCGCGCAGGCGGGATCGGCGTATCTGTTCCTGACTCAAGGATTCGCCGTGATCGGCGGGATCGCGGGGGGCACGTTGATCGGTATCGCAACCACGCTGTTATTTCTACCTGTCCTCGATTTCAGCGGTGGGCTGCCGCCGTATCTGGTACGGGTCGCATGGGAGAGTATCACGCTAGTGTATGCCTCATTCGGTGGTGTGCTTTTCCTCGTGATCTTTGCCACTACCTTCATCATGAGTCGTCAAAGTCTGACCGCACTGGTCAAGCTTGGGGATTAAACACGAGATGGACAACAAGACCTTCAGCCGCAGAGCATTTCTGATCTTGAGCGCTGGAGCGCTGGCATCAGCTTGTACGGGAATGCCGCCCGATGCCGCAGCGCAGGACGCGCCAACGGCGACGCCGATCCCGACCCTTGCAGCACTCGCGCCGACTACCTACATCGTACAGCGCGGCGATGTGATCGAGACGCTCAATTTTCAAGGACGATGGCTCCCACGCGATCAAAATCGGCTGGCGTTCGAAACTGGGGGCAGCGTGCGCCGTGTCCTCGTCGCGCGCAGCGATACCGTGACAGCGGGGCAGCTTCTCGCTGATCTCGATGTAACCGATTTGGAAGAACAACTCGCCACCGCGTTGATCAACCTTGAGGCTGCGCAGGCATCGGCGGCAGGCTCCGGAACGGATGGCGTGCAGTCGGTCGAGGATGCCGAAATTGCGCTGGCAAATGCGCGGCTCTCGCTCGAATCAACCCAATTGAGCAGTCCGTGGCAGCAGGGGCAGACTGCCCGCATCGGGTTGGAAACTGCCCAACGCCAGCTTGACGAAGCACAGCGCGCTTACGATAACCTGATCAGCCGCGCAGATAGTGCTGCCAGCGCTGTCGATGGAGCGTATCAAGCGTTGATCGCCGCGCAGGAAGGCTTGCGCAGCGCCCGCATCAGCTATGGCGCGGCGGGTCAATCATGGGCGAGCTACCAGATTCAACTTGAACAGGCGGAAAATGCCGTCCTGCGTGCGGAGCTCGATCTGGAACGCGCCCGTGAAGCGGCGGCAACCGGAACAACCGATCCATCGGTACGCACGGCGCAGCTTTCGGTCGATAATATTCGCGCCGATATTGCGCGCTCATCCCTATATGCACCCATCGACGGCGTTGTGTTGGAAGTCACCATTCAGCCGGGAGCGCAGGCAGAAGCATTCGTTCCTGTGATCACAGTTGGTCTGCTCGAACCACGTGAAGCAATCGCAAATGTCGCCTATACCGATTCGCAAAAGATGGGTGTCGGGTTGGTAGGCGTGTGTCACGTGATTAACCAACCGGAAACCGCTGTGCAGTGTATCGTTCGCCGTATTCCGCTCACATCGAGTGATGCCGATCAAACTGTGCGTGTGGCAGCAACGCTGCCCGATGTTCCGGCAGGGCAAATTATCCAGATCGTAATGCCGCTGGAAACTCGCTCGAATGTGCTGTGGCTGCCCCCGAACGCGATCCGCACGTTTCAGAACCGGATATTCGTCGTCCTGCAAACGCCAGAAGGTCAGCGCCGCGCCGATATTGAGATCGGACTGCGTACCACCGATCGCGTTGAAATCTTGAGCGGCATCAGCGAAGGTGAAACGGTGGTCGCGCCATGAATTCTTATATTCGCTGTAAACGGGTGGTCAAGGTGTATCGGGTGGGCGATCACGAACTTGTCGCACTGCGTGGGATCGATTTCGAGATGCAGCGCGGCGAAATGGTCTGCATCGCTGGTCCGAGCGGCGCGGGGAAAAGTTCGCTGCTCAACCTCATCGGTGCGCTCGATTCGCCAACAGCGGGTCAAGTCAGCGTCGGTGAATTGAATCTACTTCAGCTTTCCAGCCGTAACCTTGCCCATTATCGGCTTCGGCGCGTCGGTTTCGTCTGGCAGCAAGTGGACAAAAACCTGCTTGAACACCGCACCGCGCTGCAAAACGTCATTTTGCCTATGATGCTCGCGTCCGTACCGCCGCGTGAACGACTCAAACGCGCCCACGCGCTGCTAGAGGATGTCGGCTTGGCAGATCATAAACATAAACGTCCGGCGGCACTGTCCGGCGGGCAGGCTCAACGAGTCGCGCTTGCGGTCGCATTGGCGAATCGTCCGCCGCTGCTGCTGGCAGATGAACCAACCGGCGCGGTTGATCGGGCGACTTCTGCTCAGATCATGGCGTTGATTTCCGCGCTGCGTTCGCAATACGGCTTAACTGTCCTGATGGTCACACACGATTTAGAGATCGCTGCCCATGCTGATCGAGTACTGACCTTGCGGGATGGCGTATTGGGTCAGGATGTCGGCAGCGATGACTCAATACCGCTGCTGGATGAAAACGGACGTGTCCATCTCCCCGCTCTGGCGCGTGAAGCGCTGCGCGATGCTGACCGGATTGCGCTCGAAATCCGCCCGGACGGGGTGCTGCTGCGACCGGAAACTGCCGCTGCTCCCGATGCCGCCTTCGATTTGATGCCACAAGAAACGCCGCAAAAAAAGAAGAAACAACCACGTTTTGCGCGCTTGCGTGGAATGGGAGGACACCTATCATGAGCGAGACTCCCCGCGTCCAAGTTGAAGGCATTAAAAAATCATATGGGGCGGCGCATGTACTGCGCGGTATCGACCTGATCATACACGCGGGCGAATTGGCTGCACTTTATGGTCCATCAGGATCGGGCAAAACAACCTTGCTCAATTTGATCGGCGCGCTTGATCTACCAACCTCAGGCACGATCACAATCGATGGCGATGAAATCACGCAGATGAGCGACCGCTGCCGGGTCATATATCGCCGCCGCCGCGTGGGCTTTATCTTTCAGAATTACACCCTGCTGCCGACATATTCCGCCGCCGAAAACATCGATCTGACGCTGCGCCTTCAAAAAATCGGCTACTTCGAACGCCGCCGCCGCGTGCGCGCCGCGCTCCAAGCCGTGGGGTTGAGCGCATGGTCAAATCACCTGCCGGGAGAATTATCGGGCGGACAGCGTCAGCGTATCGCCATCGCCCGCGCGCTCACCCTTGAACCCGCACTGATCCTTGCCGACGAACCGACCAGCGGACTCGATACACAGTTGGCGCGTCGGATTCTGGACTTGTTTCGTGTATTCGCGGCGCAAAAGGGGACTGCCTTCTTGATCGTCTCGCATGATCCGGCGACCGCCGAACGCGTGGATACCACCTATGATCTGCGCGATGGCAGGATCATACGACGCGCCGCCATCACGCGCTTTCAACCAACCCCGGAGGCATTATGATCCGCTGCACCATCCTTTTGATCATCCTGTTGATCGCGCTTTCTGCGTGTACACTCTCCTATCAAATGGTGGATGAACAGGAGCTTGTTTCGCTTACCCCATCGGAGTTAACCGCTGAAAACACCGACGATCCCCTGCCGGAAGATGTGATCCCGCCTTATACGCCGCTCCCCACCCTCACGCCGAGTCGCACACTGCTCCCACCGCCCACATTCGAGCCGCCGACGCTCACGCCGCTGCCATCCCTGCCGCCAACCGAAACTTTCGCGCCCACACTCGCGCTCAATACCAGCCTTGAAGATTTTCACGGCAACGAAACGCCTTCACCAACTGCGACAATCGTCTGTGCTCCGCGTGATGATTGGGGCGGTTCATATACGATTCAGCCGGGGGATTACCTATTCAATCTTGCCCAGCGTTTCCATACAACGGTTGATGAGATCGCGGCGGCAAACTGTTTGCGCAATATCAACATTCTGTCAGTCGGCACCGTGATTAAAGTGCCGGGTACGGTTGGCGGATCAGGCGTGGAATGCGTCCCGTGGGAAGTCTTAACACCGCTGAATGGGATGGAATCCGTTCCCGGTGCAGGACAGATCACGTTCAATTGGCGTGGTCCGCGTGCTGAGCGCAATCTGATCCGCATTTACAAACCGGATGGCGGCATTTTCGAGCGTGTGGTTGACCTTCGGCAAAATGAAACGATCGATCTATCGGAGCTTCCTCTTGCCGGAATATACCGCTGGTATGTTTATCCTCTGGATCAGAACTATCGTCAAATTGAATGCCTAGAGGGAGGACCTTGGACATTCGCAAAAGCTGCTGCTCCACCAACAGCGGCAGTAGGTGTTCCGATGACAGGATAACCGCTTCTGCATCCAATGCTGAAACAGTAAATCGGCATAGGATCGTTCATGCTGGGTTTAGTTGATCCGCATAAACGATCCTGTTTTCAGGCGATCCAGATGTTAAACGTGCGCTTTCGACCGTCAGTTCAACCATAATGCAGCCGTCTTTTGGCTGATAGCCCTATCGGGCTGCAAGTTCGCGCATCATGGGATCATTCGTCAAAACCGCGCTGTAGATCGTTCCCCCTAGGCGAAGTCGACGCCACAAACAACAGGAGAGACCCTCGGCGATAATCGGTGTCACCGGATGAACGCTGCTGTGCCAGCCCTTTATGCATCA
>CALBRY010000342.1 GCA_937927665.1 uncultured Chloroflexota bacterium | reverse complement strand
CGTGCGAACTGCTTTTACTTTCTCGTCGTCGGCATAATTCTTGGTACGCACGGCGGAAAGATTCTTCGTCTTGCACACATTGACGGCGAGGTCTTCAGGGCGAATGTGTTCCCCAACAACCATACCTTCATAAACTTCGGTTCCGGCTTCGATAAAGAACTGTCCGCGCTGCTGGACAGCGACCATCGCATAAGCGGTGGCTGTTCCCTGTTCCCACGCGACCAAACTTCCGAATGAGCGCTGAGGAATATCGCCCGACAGCGGCTCATAGCCGTGAAAAATGCTGTGAATCTGTCCCATGCCGCTGGTTGCGGTGAGGAACTGTGAGCGGAAGCCAAGTAAGCCGCGCGTCGGCACGAGATACTGAATAAACGTTGTTCCGGCTTCGGTACGCATGTCCATCATCTTGCCGCGACGGCTGCCGAGCATTTCCACTACCGTACCCGTCATTGTGTCCGCGACTTCGATGTGGACTTCTTCGACGGGTTCAAGCACTTCGCCCGACTCAGGGTCTTTACGCAAAATGACTTCCGGCTTGCTGATCTCAAACTCGTAGCCTTCGCGGCGCATTGTTTCGATCAGGATGCCGAGATGGAGTTCACCGCGACCACTCACGATGAAGCGATCCGGCGAATCGCCATCGGCAACACGCAGCGCGAGATTGCTGCGGGTTTCATTGGTCAGGCGTTCACGCAAGCGGCGTGATGTACCCCATCCAGATTTGCCTTCACGTCCGGCAAACGGTGAGGTATTGACGCCGAAGGTCATACGCACCGTAGGTTCTTCTACGAGGATCGCGGGTAGTCCTTCGGTAACACTCACGTCGGCGATGGTATCGCTGATACCGATCGGGTTCATCCCACCAAAGGCGAGAATATCCCCGGCGTGAACTTCGTCGATTTCGGTTTTGGCGAGATTAAAGAACGTGAACAGATAATCGAGTTTACCTGTATTCCGTTCGCCATCCGGGGTGATGCGGACGACCTGCTGACCGCGCTTAAATGTTCCCGAATGCAGCCGCCCGATCCCGATCTGACCTTTATAGTTGTCATATTCGATCGACGTGATCAGCATACGCGCCGCTTCGTCGTCAAGGATGGTGGGCGGGGGAACTTCTTTAATGATCGTCTCGAACAGCGGCGTTAAGTCATCCGCTATGTCGGGAGTCATCCCCGCTTTGCCTTCCATGCCGATCGCGTAAACGGTCGGGAAGTTCGCCTGTTCATCGGTCGCGCCGAGTTCGATAAAGAGATCAAATGTCTCGTTCAGCACCGATTCGACGCGCGCAGCTTTACGGTCGATCTTGTTGATCACGACAATGATACGGAGTCCCTGCTCAAGCGCCTTACGCAAGACAAAGCGCGTTTGCGGCATCGGACCTTCAACCGCATCGACGAGCAGCAGTGCGCCATCGACCATATTCAACACGCGCTCGACTTCGCCGCCGAAGTCTGCGTGTCCGGGTGTATCAACAATATTGATCTTGACGTTGTTCCAGATCACCGCTGTATTCTTTGCCAGAATGGTGATACCGCGTTCGCGCTCTAATGCGTTCGAATCGAGGATTCGTTCCCCGGCTGTATCGGCATTACGGAAAACTTTCGTTTGTTTCAACATGCCATCGACCAGCGTCGTTTTGCCGTGGTCAACGTGCGCAATGATGGCGATGTTGCGAATATCCATACGCGTTTGTGTCACTAGTATCCCTGTATAGGTTTTCGTCTGATGGATACAACTATTATAGCAGCGAAACATTAAGCGTTATAGAGGGATTTTTGTAGTACTCCCCTTTTCATCTCATGCAACAGGATAGAAAGGGGAGACATTGCATGGCATTTATGCTGTGCTTTGTTCGGCGGGTATGGGAATACTTGCGCGGCGGTCGATGCGGATCAACGAGAACAGAACACCCGCGACGATTAATGCGCTGCCGATCCATAAATTCGTCGTCATCTGTTGGTTGAGGATCAAAGCGCTCAACAGTGTGCCGACGAGCGGCTGTGCGAAGAAGAACAGTGATGCGACGGATGCATCAACCAGCGCGAAAGCACGATTCCACATCCACATAGCGACAGCAGTCGAGACGATTCCTAGATAGAGAATGCCAAGAATCGTTCCCATATCGATCACGCCAATCGGACGTGAAGTTAATTCGAGTGCCGCAGCGGGGATGGTTAGGAATAAGCCGCCGATCAGCGCATAGTAGCTGACGATCAGCGTATCGAACTGCGCGCTCACGCGGCGCACCAGCACAGAATATAAGCCCCATGTGATCGCTGCGACTGCCAGCGCCATATCTCCGAAAAATGTTTCTGAGCCGAAATTGGCGTTTGCCGGATCGATAATCACAATCACGCCGATTGTCGCCAATGCGACGGCGATCACGCGGATGACAGTTAGGCGTTCACGCAGCAGGATCGCGGCGAAAATCAAGATAAATGCAGGGCTGGCACTGGTCACAAGCGTGCCGTTGACAGCGGTTGATTTGTCTGTGCCGACGAACTGAGCACCGACGCTAATTCCAAAACCGATCACGCCGACGCCCAGCAAACGCAGCATTCCGGCGCGGGTGGGGCGTGCCGCTTCTGGCATTCCTCGGACGAGAATTCCGAGCAGAACTACCGCCATGAGTAGTCGGATTGAAAGTAGGCTAAACGGCGGTATAGTTCGCAATACCACATCAGAGACGACATACATTCCCCCCCATATCGCCGCTGCCGTTAGCCCGTAGAATGCACCTCGTATGTCTGCTTTCAACAAACTATACCTCTTCCTATATGTACAGATTCAACGATTTTGCTGTTATCACTGCGCAATGTTGGCAATTGCATCTTTTACTGAGTATAACAGTGAGATGGCTTGAACTGTACCGTACTGTAACAATGTGACATTACGCTGTTGTAATCTTTAACGGCGTGTGTATAGTTATGGTGCTGGACGGCTCAATCCCGTTCACATTGATTTAGTATTTGCGTGGTTGTATCAGGAGCAGTAGACACATGAAAATGGCTCGTATTGTCGTCTTGGCGCTCGTTCTCGTCCTCGCTTTTGGCTTGACCGCCACAGCGCAGGAGGACGGCACTGTTATCCGCATCGCGTCGCAAACTCCGCTTTCGGGTCCTCAGTCGGTGCTGGGCATCAGCATGCGTAATGCTGTTGAACTGGCGATTGAACAGCTCGCCGGTGACATTGAAGCGTTGGGCTTCACGGTTGAATACGTCCCGTTTGACGATCAGGCAACCCCTGATGTCGGCGTGTCGAATGCGCAGCAAATCGTCAATGATCCGCTCATCCTCGGCGTTGTTGGACACCTGAACAGCGGTGTCGCGATTCCGTCGTCGGAAGTTTACAACGAAAACGACCTCGTGATGGTTTCGCCGGCGAATACCAACCCGCTGGTGACCGATCGTGGTTACCCGACGGTCAACCGTGTTTGCGGTCGTGACGACCTTCAGGGTCCGACAGGCGCAGTTTTCGCGGCGTCTGAATTGGGCGTGAGCAGCGTTTATGTTCTCCATGACACCACCGCTTATGGTCAAGGTCTTGCTGAATTCTTCCGCGATGAAGCTGAAGAGCAGGGTCTGACGGTTCTGGGCTTCGAAGGCACGGAAGTAGTCAACGACTTCGCGGGCATCCTCCA
>CALBRY010000341.1 GCA_937927665.1 uncultured Chloroflexota bacterium | reverse complement strand
GGAAGCAGAAGCGGCGGGGATCACCGATTTTGATGTGATCGGCGTCTCCTATTACCCGCAGTGGAGCACATTTTCAATCGGCGATATGGGCGCACAAGTTACCACCCTGCGCCAGCGTTTCGGCAAAGATGTGATGATTCTGGAAACGGGCTACGGATGGACGCGCGAATCCGCAGGTGACACCGCCGACAATGTGCTCGATCAAGGATTGCGCGGCTACTCGTTCAGCCCTGATGGGCAGCTTCGTTTCATGTCCGATCTCACCCAGAGCCTTATCAGCAATGGTGCGCTCGGCGTCGTTTACTGGGAACCCGCATGGGTTTCGACACCCTGTTTCACCCGTTGGGGACAGGGTTCTCATTGGGAAAACGCCACGTTTTTCGACTTCAATAACCAGAATGAAGTGATCGAGGGAATCGATTTCCTGCATGATGATTACCTGCATCCAAGTGTTCTGGCGGATGGCGTAATCGATGCTGCTTATGGCGAGCCATTCATCGAAGACAGCACAGGCGATGTACTGAATGATGTCCCCGCCCTCGATTTGACCAGCCTTCATATCCGAACCGATGGCGAAATGCTGTTTATCGCCATCACGACTGCCGGAGATGTTTTTTCACGGGAAGGCAGTTATTTACTTTACGTTGATACCACGCACGACGCACAGGGCGCAGATATCGATGTCGGACGCAGACCGATCACGGTTGCTGATCCGTTCAAACCGGAATACAGGCTCGATATTGTCAGCCGTGTCGAACGGGGAACGCCGCTCGGAAGTTACGCGCTTAGCGCTTGGATCGAAAATGCATGGGAAGATGTCACGTTCACAGGCGGCGCAGCAATTAGCAGCGGCGAACCGTCCGTGATTGAAGTGCAGTTCCCGCTCACTGTTTTGGGTAGTCCTCATAATATCAATATCGCGCTTCTCAGCACAGATCGCGGACGTGCACGGAGCGCCAGCGATATCTTGGGGAACAACTTCGATCTTTCTGCTTCGGCTGAAAATCTTGTGCTCGATCAATTCTTTAGCGTCGATTTATCCCCGTGAACAGATTCTACCCTGCCCCATCCCGAAGCATCTGCGCATAGGGATGGGGCATCCCGCCTTCCTCCGGTGTCGCCTCAATTGCTTGAGCCGTTCGCTCGATGTCATAGGTTAAGCGGATAAACTCGACGCTCACATCGCGCCCGCTGACCCTCAGAATAGTGTACCCCGCACGCGGATCATGATCTTTCGGTTTGCCAACACTGCCCGCATTGATCACATGGCGTCCGCTCGGCAGCACTTTGTGATACGGCAAATGCGTATGCCCGCAAACCAATACATCGACACCGACACCATCAAGAATGCGCTCGAAGTAATCATCGGGACGATCCACAAACATATACTCATTGACCTTGCGCGGACTTCCATGCACGAGCAGCACGTTCAGATCGCCTAGCGATACGGGGATATGGGCTGGCAGCACGCGTAAGAACGCTTTGTTGTCATCGGTGGTATGGGCATTTGACCACGCGATCGACCGTTCACCGCGCCGCCGTTCAATCTCGGTCTTGTACGCACAGCCGCAGTCAGTGCTGCTGTTTCCAACGCCTTGATCATAATTTCCCATCAGAGTTGGGATGCCGCGCTGTCGAATCAAATTCACCACTTCATTTGGAAATGTGCCATAACCCACCAGATCCCCTAAACAGTAGAGGTTGGCTAATCCGCGCGTGTCGATGTCGTGCAAAACGGCTTCAAGTGCGGGTAAATTGCCGTGAATATCGCCGAAAATGGTTATGGATGAGGTCACGTTAGGGCTCGCTTTCATTAACAGACAACGTCGTAAGGAAGTATTCGATCCGTGATTTCAAGCGTTGAGCGGTTTGCGAAAACGCTTCAGCGCGTCCGTCATCGTCAGAAATGGCAAGCGGATCAGGAAAACCCCAATGCAACTGCTGACCGGAACCGGGGAACGTGGGGCAAACTTCGCGTGCTTTATCGCACACGGTGATCACCACATCAAACGATTGTCCTTCAAATTCGCTCAGGTGATGGGCAGACTGCCCGCGAATGTCGATTCCGAGAGAATCCATAGCGCTTATGGCTTCAGGATGAACCCGCGTAGGATGACTCCCTGCGCTGAACACCTCTAGCCGTCCATGACTTAGGTGACGGAGCAGTCCTTCTGCCATTTGTGATCGAGCGCTGTTGTGCGTGCAAACGAACAGAATCCGCTGTTGAGGCATCTGCTCCGGATCAATATCGGTTGTTGGCAGCGCTAGCCCAACCGCCGGATGGAGCGCCTGCCCCGCTTCGAGAAAACGCTGACGAAGGCGCGTAATATCAAGGCTGTAGTACACATCGCGCCCATCCGCCTCACTACGGCGCATGGTAACGAGCGCATCCTCGCGCATCTTTTTGAGGTGATACGAAACGAGGTTCATCGGCTGCTGAAGGCGTGTCACCAATTCGTTGACCTGATAATCGCCGTTGGTAAGCGCCTTGAGAATGCCCCAACGCACTTCGTTCGCCAGCAGTTTGATGAATTCTGGAGGCTGTATAGGGATAGTCATGCTTTATTGATGCGCCTACCTAAATTGCTTCAATATAGATTGAAGTATACAGAGAAGTGTGTTTGGTGTCAAACGAAATCAAAAGGCGATGCGGCACAGGTGTTTGAGCCAAACGTGCAACAGTGAGCGGATCCAATTCTGCGCTTGAAAGAAATCGTTATCATCGAGACACTGCGGCTGTGGTACACAGTGATGGTTCTATCGTTAGAGCGTATTCTAATGAATACAATCTTGATCACATCCCTTAAATTGGACGAATGACGGATGCAATCAGGCAGGACAACGCCTTACTACGGCTGGTATCTCGCAATTACGCTCGCTGTAACCGAAACGATTTCGTGGGGAATCATCTATTACGCCTTTTCGGTATTTCTCACGCCCATGGAAACCGATCTTGGCTGGTCACGCGCCGAGCTGACGGGCGGATTCTCGCTCATGTGGTTGGTTACGGGGGTAATGGCGTTTCCGGTTGGCACATGGATCGATAAGCACGGCGCACGGGCACTGATGACCGCTGGCTCAATCGGAGCATCAGTCCTCGTGATCGCATGGTCACAGGTGACGACTCTGCCCGCGTTTTATCTCATCTGGGCAGGGTTAGGCGTATGTGCGTCGGCTGTTCTCTACGAACCCGCTTTCGCTGTGATCGCACAGTGGTTTCACAGGAGGAGAAGCACTGCACTTGCAGTTGTGACGTTTGCCGCAGGATTGGCAAGCACGATATTTCTCCCTTTATCCGATGCCTTGCTGCGTGGTTTCGGCTGGCGGACTGCGATCCTGATCCTCGGTATGTTTCTCGCCTGCATGACGATCCCGCTGCATATTTTGATATTGCGCCGTCATCCATCAGATCTTGGATTACAACCCGATGGTACGCGACAGTTGTCAGACGTTCCGGCGACGCCGCTGCCGGGAGTGACATTTCGCACAGCCTTGAGCGAACGCACCTTCTGGCTGTTAACAGCGGCATTCGGGCTGATTTGGCTGTCCGCCGCCGCCATTCGCGTCCATTTCATCCCATTCTTAATTGGAACTGGAATCGATTCCAGTACGGCGGCGTTTGCAACAGGCGCGATCGGAATTATGCAGGTAGTAGGGCGTGTTCTGTTTGCGCCGCTCGATCACCACTTTTCCAGCCGCGTGATCGTCGTTGGCGTGTTCGCGCTGCATGTGGTGGCGATGTTGTTTTTGTTAATCGGACAGTCAGGATTGATGCTCGGTGCATTCATCTTCGTCTTCGGTGTGGCACAAGGAGCGGGAACACTTGCACGCCCGTCCATCCTCGCTGAGTTATACGGCGCTGCGCACTTTGGACGTATTTCCAGCATCATGGCGCTGTTTCTTATACTGATCAGTACCGCCGCGCCGCTCATCGCCAGCCTGCTGTATGATCAATCGGGGAGTTATCAACCTGTATTGTGGATGGCGGCGATCCTTGCGGTGGGTGCGACGGGGATTGTGATTATGGTACGACGCGAAACCCCGACCTCGAAATCGGCAAGCGCCGTCCAATCCGCTTCGGATTAATAAAGCGCGCGGCTGTAGAAACATTTATAACTACAGCCGCGTTGTGCATTTTAGTCCTCAGGTAGTGCGTAGCTTAACGTTGCCCATCCTGCCTTGATACGAGTCATCGTGGCGTCCCATGATTGAACGCCGCTCGTCGCATCGGCGGACTCCACATTGAACGCACCAACCGCACACGTGAAACGCAGCGCGGCTTCTGGAGGAAGTCCGCGCAGCAGTGCTGCCAAAAAGCCAGCATAGGCGCAGTCACCCGCTCCAATTGTGCCAACGACATTCACTTGAAATGCGGGATGCCAGAGCTCGAGACTCTGCCACTGTGCAGTCGATAACCCGAGCGGTATAAATCGGGCAAAGGCGCGGCTGTCACCGCTGGTTTTCAGGTAGAACCCGTATTCGCCCAACTTGAATCCTGCGATCACCACTCCCATCGAAATCAGTTCATCTGCCAACTGCCGCAGATAGGCGCGGTTAAGATGCGCGAGAACATCCCCATGCCAGCGATCGTAATCGGCGCGGCGCAGCATAAACACGATTTCTTCGATGCTTGGTAAGAAAATATCGACATAAGGCAGGGCGCGCCTAAGCACTTGCGCCCAATCAACCTGCCCACTCGCCCCACCGGGATCGGGATGTGTCATATCGAGTGACGTGATCGTACCGGAGTCGTGGACATGCTGGAAAAGCGTCGTCAAAGATGCGCCATTGTTGGAGTACAGACTTGGCAGAAGCGGAGGGTATCCCAGATGGAACATCTTCGACTGCTGCACAACCTCGAAATCTACATCTGCGAGATCGAAGTGTGTGTTATTGCCCGGACAGTGCAGGATGATTCGGTCGGCATTATTGGGCGTCAAGATCACAGAGTAGGAGCTTGATTCACCGGAGCGAAGTTTGATAAGTTCGCTCAGTTTTGGATCGCAGTCCTTCAGCTTGGCGATGATGACCCGCCCCAACAGATCATCGCCAACACTGGTCATCAAGCCGACCTCAGCGCCCAGCCGGTGCAGCGCCATCCCTGTATTCGAGACAGCGCCACCCGTTGATAACGTGAGCGCGCCGACTTCAAACAGCTTTCACGC
>CALBRY010000340.1 GCA_937927665.1 uncultured Chloroflexota bacterium | reverse complement strand
GTCGCGGTTTCAGCACTTTTGTTCGGAAAACCGAATCAATTTGACAACGTGACCGGCGAGCCTTTGCCTGATACATCGCCTGAGGTTTCGAAAGTCGAAAATCCCGGCGAGACTCACCAGTGGTCGCCCCGCATCGTGACGGGCGACGAGTACGCTCGAATCGCCAACAATGGAGGAGGAAGAAAATGACCCAGACCCACGCCACAGTCGGAAGTCGCGCCGAACTGCATGTCCAGAATGTCTACCGTCGGAAGCTTGCGCAGATCGTTCACGTCGTCGACATCCTCGCCCAGCGGCACGAAGTTGATCTTTCGTCGGTCAAGCACATCATCTTTCAACCGGAAGAAGATCACATGGCGGTCTACTTCGAGCCCTACCCTTCCGGCATCGCAGGTGATTTCCTGTTCAACAAGGAAATTTGTCAGCACATCGCTCAACAGGCAAAGACAGAACTGCTCGTTGCCACCTACGATGATGGCTACGTCTACTGGCGTATGCGCTAGCCTGATAGGGCACAAGGAGAAAAAAACGTGGACCATTCCAATGAACGACATATTCCGAATGAATCGGTAGTGCCCACGCCCCCCGAACCGCCCAAGCCGTCGTTTAAGCCGAAACGGAAGCCGCCTCGTATCAGTAAGGCGCGCCTGTTCCGACGCTACATCTCCGGGCAGATCAGGCGGTTGCAGCCCCATCTCAACATCATGGCAGACGAATTGCTCAAGGCGATCAAAGCCGCGCGCTATTCCATTCTCACTATCGGCTTCTTGATCATCTTCCTCATTCTCTATTCCACCCGCCGTGAAGACGTCACTCGCTTTATGCTCCAAGATTTGGAATTTCCGAAGTACTTCGACCGCGCCGCTTTCGTAGCTTTGCTCGGCGTAACCGGTAGGCGACTGCTTGACCGTACACCGAGTAAAGATGCTGACATCAGTTGGGGGTTGTACGTAAGTGAGCTGGTTGGTGACTTTTTCTTCGTCCCCATAGCTGTTATCGTGCTAATTTATCTCGGATCGACCCTCCAGTTCAGCTTGAACGTGTTCATTGTGGACATGAATAAAGCGCCGCCTATGTTTTTGAATGCAGTTGCGTTCATTTTAGGCGGGTTAGGAAGCTACCGGCTTGCCAAGTTCTTGCGTAAGATCGCCAAGCAAATTCACGCCGATCCGGATGACGATAAAGCGTGATCGTCGGACACGTTTTCTAGGGATGAACCATCCACAGCCCCTCGCTATTCGCAGTTACAGATAGGGCAGCTTTAACAAGTGAGTCTTTTGTTCTAGGTTTGATGTGTAACCGTTATCCTAGAACAAAAGGCTTTATGATGATTGTAAGTTCACATTCTCTGGTCTTTCCACTCCTTTAGTTCTCCGTCCCGTGAATTTTCGAAATCTCTGTGTAGGTATGAGCAAAGGTGTGCCCGATCTTTGTTAGAGGGCGGAAGCACCATTGAGCATCCTACGATACTCATGATTACCCGATTAATCACTAAGCGAAGAAAACGAAAAATGCATGAAATAAACACCTAAACATTCTTTGCTGTCAGATTTTCAGTCATAATAGATATTAAGTGGCTTAAGTCATTAAATGTAACCCGTTTTCTCTCTTTGAGACTTAAATTGACAAGAACCCAATCAATTCAAACTGACTTTAGGGCTGACGCTAATGTCGTTCGTACTCTTGCTGAAGGCGAACGGTTAACTTACGGGCATTTGTTCAATCCCGCGTATGCGGCAGAGATTTCACGAGTCGATCCCCTGCCCCACCAACGAATAGCCGTTTATCAGCATATGATTCAGCAAAGCCCGCTGCGCTTCTTGTTGGCTGACGATGCAGGCGCTGGTAAAACGATTATGAGCGGGCTGTATCTGCGCGAAATGCTGGCGCGTCGGTTGATCCGGCGTGTGCTCATTGTTCCGCCGGCGGGATTGGTCAGCAACTGGGAACGCGAAATGCGGCAATTATTCAGCCTGCCCTTTCGCATATTGGTGGGCAACGAAACCCGCGGCGCAAATCCATTCGTGGGAGATGAGAGCAATTTGCTCATCGTCAGCGTTGATACGCTGTCTAGCGAACGGGTATTTAGGCGTCTTCAGGAAAGCGCTGTTGAACCCTATGATCTCGTGATCTTCGATGAAGCGCACAAACTCTCTGCCAATCGCTCCGACGATTTCCGCGTGCGTAAAACGTATCGCTATCGTCTTGCAGAAGCACTGTCAGGCGCGCCAGTCGACGATGAGCGGTGGCAACTGCACTGGTCATGTCCGCACGTGCTGCTGCTCACCGCGACACCGCATATGGGGAAAGATTATCCCTACTACGCGCTGTGGCGGTTGCTTGAACCACAAACCCTCTCCACCTTTGACGCTTTCGACGGTTATCCGGCTGAGGAGCGACAGAAGCATTTTCTACGCCGCACCAAGGAAGAAATGGTGTATGCAGACGGAGCTCCGCTGTATCCGCCCAGACACTCGGACACATTGAGCTACTCGCTAACGCAGGGTGACATCAGTGAGCAGCTCCTGTACGACGAGATGACACGCTATATCAAGGAAATTTATAACCGCGCAAAGATTCTCAATCGTTCGGCGGCGAGATTGGCGATGAGCGTTTTACAGCGCCGTCTCGCCAGCTCGACCTATGCGCTCTTATGCAGCCTACAGCGGCGCTACAACCGGCTGACGCAGCTCATAGCCGATGTGCACGCGGGAAAACTCGACATAGAGCGGTTGGCGGCGCAACAAGAGCAGCTCGGGCAGAGCGACGATGTTTTCGAAGAGAAGACCGCCGATGAAGAAGCGAACTTCGATGAGCGTGAGGAGAACGAGCGCTTTGAAGACGAGGTTATGGGCGGAATCGTCGAAGTCACGCTGATACAGCTAGAAAACGAACGTACAGAGGTGGAAGCTCTGCTCCACCTAGCACGACAGGTCTACGAACGCGGCGAAGAATCAAAGTTCGAAAAGCTGCGCGAGGTTGTGCGCGATCCGCGCTACCGCGACGAAAAGATTCTGATCTTCACCGAACATCGCGACACTCTGCAATTTCTCGTCCATCGGTTTGAGGAACTGGGCTTTACCGGACAGATCGCGCAAATCCACGGCGGTATGGACTATAAAGACCGCGATGAGCAAATCGAATTCTTCCGCAAAGCAGCCAGCGCGGGTGGTGCGAATTACTTGATC
>CALBRY010000339.1 GCA_937927665.1 uncultured Chloroflexota bacterium | reverse complement strand
AATATCATGATTCTGCTGCTGCTGATTTCATTCGCGGCGGCAGGTCAAGCGGAGCTCCCCACGTTGATCGCGCAGATCGGGCGGGAGCGGTGCAGTCGGTCGAGTGGTATCTCGGCGGTGAATATGTGTTGATTTCGACGGCGACTGGCGCGTGGATTTATACGCCTGCTCTACATGATATCGCGCATCTCCCCGACACCGGTTCGGTGAGCCATACCGCACTGCGCGATGACGATTGTCGCTGCAGCGTATATTCATCAACACTAGGGTTCACTTCTGTGGGACGACACAATGAAGCGAGAACTACACACATTGAAAGGATGCCCGTGGTGAACGTACGACTGTTTCTGCTGCTTACGACATTACTCTTCGGGATGTCAATTTCGGCTCAGGAACGCGCAGCATCTGATTTTGATACCGAGATCCTATGGGATACATGGGGAGTACCTCACATCTATGCGGAAGACATCCCCGGTCTGTTCTACGCTTATGGTTGGGCGCAAATGCACAACCACGCAGACTTAATCCTTCAGCTTTACGGACGGGTGCGAGGTGAAGGCGCTGCATACTGGGGGCGCAGTTATCTAGAGTCGGATATGCAGATGCACACGCTGGGAGTACCTGACATGGGTCAGCGGCACTACAGCGCGCAGAATGCGGACTTTAAAACCTATATCGATGCGTTTGCTGCCGGGATGAATGCCTATGCCGAAGCGCACCCCGACGCGATCGCGGACACGGTCGAACCCGTGCTTCCCGTCCGCAGTACCGATCCGCTAAGCCTCGCCTATTACGATGTAACGATCTCCTTTGTGGCGAGTTCTGCTGTTGGTACGGCGCAAGCGTGGACATCGGGGGAATTAGGGTCGAACGCGTGGGCAGTGTCGCCCGAACGCTCAGCGAGCGGACATGCGATGCTCCTCGCAAATCCGCATTTGCCTTGGTCGGATATCTACACGTTGATGGAAGCGCAGCTCGTGGCGCCGGGGGTCGATATTTACGGAGCAACCCTGATCGGTCTGCCGGTATTGGTCGTCGGCTTTAACGAGTCCCTTGGGTGGTCGCACACGGTCAACATGTATGATGGTTTCGACCTGTATGAACTCACCCTTACGGAAGACGGGTATCTGCTTGATGGGGGGATGCAAGCATTCGAGACTGAAGAAAGAACCATTCAAGTTTTGGAAACCACCGGCAGTCTCGTCGACCATACCTTTCAAGTACTGCGATCGGTGCATGGTCCCGTCATTTCTCAGAACGCGAATGGTCAGGCGCTTGCGTTCCGGGTTGTAGACGGTTCCACTCATATGTTGGAGCAGTGGTGGCGGATGGGCACGGCTTCGAACCTGAGCGAGTTTGAAGCGGCAATGGCTTGGCTGCAAATCCCGATGTTCAACACCCTCTATGCCGACGTGGAAGGGAACATCTACTATGTCTTTAATGGGCAGATCCCCGTCCGCGAGCAGGGGGATTTCGAGTCGTGGCGGGAAGTTCAGGCAGGTGACGCCAGCAGTTTGATCTGGACGACCTACCATCCATATGAGGATTTGCCCAGCGTGACGAATCCGGCGACGGGCTTTCTTCAAAGCGCGAACGAACCCCCATGGACATCAACTTTCCCCCCTGCGCTGAGCATTGCCGATTTTCCGGCGTATTTTGCCCCGCAAGGTTATTGGGTCAATCATGGCTTCCGCTCCCTCTCTTCATTGCAAATGCTGGTTGAAGACGAGTCGATCACGTTCGAAGAACTGCTCGCGTATAAGCATTCCACACACGTTGAAACGGCGGATCGTGTACTGGATGATCTGATTGCTCAAGCCCGCGAATCCTCAAATGCGACGCTGGAAGCAGCGGCGGAAGTGCTTGAAAATTGGGATCGCACAACCGATGCGGACAGCAGAGGGGCATTGTTATTCACCCGCTGGTTTGAACGATATACACAACGCAGCGGTTTTGACATTTTTGCGGTTGACTTCGATATCAACAACCCGTTTTCGACACCATCGGGCTTGAGCGATCCGATCACGGCGGTTGCAACTCTGCGTACGGTCGCAGATCAAATGCTGAGCGTTTATGGGACGCTCGATGTGCCTTACGGAGAGGTGATGCGTTTACGCATGGGCGAGTACGACCTTCCGGGGAACGGCGGCGGTGATCCGAACGGCATCTTTCGTGCTGCGTGGTATTCACCTTCGCGCGCGGGTGACTACCACATCGTCGGCGGTGATACGTGGACTGCGGCGATCGAGTTTTCGCAGCCCTACCGAGCGCAAGTGGTACTGCCTGCGGGAAATGCCACGCAGCCCGGTTCGCCGCATGTCGGGGATCAGTTAAGCTTGTTCTCCGAAAAGCGCCTGCGCGACGCATGGTTCACGCGTGAAGCAGTCGAGGCAAACCTCGAACTGTACGAAGTGGTTCAACAAAGCTAGTGCGGCTGTAAGAGCGTTGTCCGGGCGGCGCGCCGTCTTCGTGAAATGCTTTCTCCCCTCCTTGCGCCAGCGCTGAGGGGTTTCTTCTCCGCGCATTGTAGGGACAGAGCATGCCCTGTCCTGCCGGGGTCGGGGGAGGGGTTGCTCCTCCGCTCAGAATCAAAAAACCCATCTCGTGTGAGACGGGTTTCCACTCATGCCACCTTAGTCGTGCAAGGTGAACACCTCGCGCTTTCCGCCAGTGAGATTTTGCAGCGCCTCGAAGAACTACCCGCAGCGCGCCGCGCTCGATCATTTGCTTGTTGATGAAGTGCCGGGTTAATTCCCGGGTACGCGTTCGGGAAAGCTAACCCTCCCCCCGAACACCTGAAGTCTCGCTGTCGCAGGCAGCCAGACCTCTGCTGGACAGTGTAATGCTCAGTGGAGTCCCTGCCAACTCAGCGGACGTTTTCGTCAAGTT
>CALBRY010000338.1 GCA_937927665.1 uncultured Chloroflexota bacterium | reverse complement strand
GCCAATAATCCGCACCTGAGCCGCTTCACTGCGCGCCGCCCACAGCAGCACAAGTTCGAGATCGGTTTCGCTTTTTTCGTGAGGATAGCGGAAAACCTGCGCCCCACCCTGCTCCAGCGCGGCGAGTTCGTGCGGTTCAATCGAGTCCATATCGCCGATCACCACATCGGGCGTCAAGCCGAAATGACGCGCCACACGCGCGCCGCCGTCCGCCGCCGCAATCACCGGATCATGGGCAGATTCGATCGCGCGGCGCACCATTGCGCCGTCGTTGGGGTCGCCGTTTGCGAAAACGAGAATATCGCGGTTCATGGGATCAGCGCGTGCGTCTGCGCCAGCGTTCGTCCCGGAGCGAAATCCGGTTCAGATCGTCGGTTTCGAGGAAGTCATTCACTACACCCATAAAGCGATCTTCTTCCAGCATCGGGAAGTGACGCACACCGGGCAGCGTAATCGGCAGCACCGAACTTTCTTTATCAAGCGAAATGTAGCTCCACACTTCATCGCTCGGCGCGGGAATGATCGGATCATCCATGCCGTGAATGATCGCCGTGTGCATCGGGAGCAGGCGCATCGTATCGAGCATTCTGCCAGCATCAAATGAAGCCGCAGATGCGATGAGCGCGCGACCGTCAGTTTTCGGCGTATCGACATCTAACTTTTCGTAGAAAATTTCCGTCTTTTTGAAGCACTTGCCCAACAGCGCTTGCACGTTACCCTGAATCAGGATCGGCATGAGCGGATTCGAGGTGCTAGAACTCAGAATCTTGGCGCGATCCATCGTCATATCATCTGGCGTGGGCGGCGGCAGTGCAGTTTCGGGAATTGGGATCCCGTTGCCCCGCGCCC
Organism: uncultured Chloroflexota bacterium; assembly: GCA_937927665.1. Lineage (GTDB taxonomy): Bacteria > Chloroflexota > Anaerolineae > Aggregatilineales > Phototrophicaceae > Flexifilum. The sequence continues at coordinate 4,847 of CALBRY010000338.1, read as the reverse complement.
GTGCCGCCTCGATCAAGGCAGCGCGCATGGCAGCGCTGGCGCTCATCGCGGTCGGTGCGTTCGGGCTAAATTCTTCCTGCTGCTGCTCAAGTGTCGAGACGCGCCCACCGCCGAGCAGGACTTTACGCCCCGCCGGAGTACGCCGATCCAGATCGCCGGTATCGAACAGCGGCGCGCTGACCACCATGAGCTTCGGAATACGTTCGGGATAGCGGCGCGCGAACATGATCGCCAGCATCGCGCCTAATCCGTGCGCGATAATCGCTGTCTTGGGAATACCAAGCTGGTTCATGAAGTCGTCGATCAGCGCGATCTGATGTTCGAGCGAATAGCGGTTCGGATTCTTGCCGCTATCGCCAAACCCGTACAAATCGAGCGCATAGACGCGGTATTTCGCTTGGAGCTGCTGCATCGTTGGCACCCAATAGCGCCACGAACCGATCCAACCATGAATCAGCAGCACCGGGCGACCGCGCCCCAGCACTTCGTAATGAACCAACTCCCCATTAAAGCTGATGGCGCTCATCGCAGAGTTACGCCGCCCCGTTCTTCTGCTTCAGGATTTCACCCACACGGCGAATGAGTTCGTCGGGAACGAACGGCTTAATGATGTATGCCGCCGCACCCGCCTCAATACCGTTTTGAACCTCTTCGTCCTGCCCTTTGGCAGTCAAAAACACGACCGGAACATCTTTAAGCGCATCAATCGCTTTGATCGCCTTACACGCCTCATAACCGGTCATACGTGGCATTCGAACATCCATCATGATCAAGTCAGGCTTGACCTGCGGCGCAAGCTCAACTGCTTCTGCGCCATTGCGTGCCGTCGTCACCTGATGTCCGGCGAAGGTCAGGGTGAAACTGAGGAGTTCACGGATATCATGTTCGTCTTCTGCGATCAGAATGTTTGCCATGCCTATGTATACCGTTCTCGTTAGTCGCCCGTTCGAAAGACCTGTGCGTTATCCTCTGATGGTGTCACGCTATCCGGTCCCTCAATTGGGAGCGCAACATAGAACGTCGAGCCGACATTCGGTTCGCTTTCCAACCAGACCTGACCTTTGTGCATATCCACCAGATTTTTCACGATTGAAAGACCCAGCCCTGTTCCGGCGACTTCCATCACCAACGCATGTTCTTCGAATCGTTCGAAACGATTCCAGATGCGCGGCTGGAATTCTTTCGGAATGCCGATCCCATTATCTCGGATGACGATCAGGAGATAAGTAGGATCATCGTGACGGCGCACTTCAATTTCAATCTTACCACCGGGATAGGTGTAGTTGAATGCGTTATCAACGAGATTTGCCAATATTTGTGAGACTTTGCTCTCATCGGCGGCAATTGGTGGGAGATCCGGCTCGATCGCAGTGGTGACATCGATATGTTTGCGCTCGTTATCCGACCGCGCCCGCACTGTTTCGACCACCTGTGTGATCACGTTGCGAATCGGGAAGCGCTCGATGCGGAGTTTTTCGCTTCCGCTGTCCAAACGCGAAATGTTCAGCAGGTCATTCACAAGATTGCTGAGACGTTCAGCGTTGTTCTTGATCGTCTCCAAGAAGCCGCGCTGCTGATCCGAAATCTGCCCCGCCGCACCCATGATCAACAGGTCGGCGTAGCCTTTGATACTCGTCATCGGCGTGCGGAGTTCATGGCTCACGTTGGAGATAAACTCGGACTTCATCCGGTCAACTTCTACGTCGCGGGTGATATCGCGGAACACCGCGACCGTTCCGAGGAACACGTCTCCGTTGAACACAGGTGACGCGGTGATATTGATCACCTTGCGCCCGACTTCGATCCGTTCGACCAACAGGTTATCCAGCGTCGGGCGGCGTGAACGGTTAATCCAGCCGCTCAAAACACTCACCCATGAATGTTCTGCGCCGGAATACAGCGTTTCGAGACGCACCAACGGCTGACCCTGTGCATAATCACGCGGGATTTCGAGGATGGTTTCGGCGGCGCGGTTGAACAGCACGATGATTCCATCAGCATTCGCAAGCAGCACACCGTCAGCGATACCTTCAAGAATAGCGCTGTTCTTTTCTGCTTCTTCGCGTTCGGCGCGCAGCAGACTCGCCATGCGTTCGGTTTGATCGCGCAGCAAGTTGTACAGGTCGGCATTGTTGATCGCCGAGCTAACCTGACTCGATGCGGCACTCACCAGCTTGAGCTGTGGTTCACTGAAGTGATCGGGTACGCGCGAAAGGAACACGATCACGCCCTGAACCGCGTCATTCGTCTTGAGGACAACGGCAAGCGCACTGCGCCAATCCGCCGCGCCGGGGGATTTGAGACTCCAATATGGCGTTTCGCGCAGATCGCCAACCAAAGCATCGTCGTGGGTATTGATCAACCAGTTAGCGAGCATTTCCGCCGGGTGGCTGACCCGTGCTTGTTCGCCGCGTCCGGTTCCGGCGATCGTGATCTCGCGGGTGCGGCGAAGATCGCTTGTGGAGGCGCTGCCACCGTTTACCACGCCGTTGTCGTCGATTATGTGGAGCGTAGCACGGCTGTAGAGGCGGTCGCTCATCGGGTCGAGCAGCAGCACGACGCCGTCATCCGCGCCGATTGCGTCCGCCGTCATGGTCAACGCACGGTTCAACACCATATCCATATCGAGCGTGCTGCCCAATTCCGATGTGATGCGGTAAAGCGAGTCGAGGCGGTCGCGTTCGGTTTGTAGTTCTGCGGTACGCTGCTGAACCGCGATGTTGAGGTCATCGGCAAAACGGCGGATACGTTCGAACAGGCGGGCATTCTGAATCGCTGCGCCGATCTGCGCGCCGATCGTCGTCAGCACGCGCTGATCGTTCAAGCCAAACGGGCGGGTGACAACGGTATCGCGCAGCGCGAGAACGCCCTGCACCTGATCGCCTGCGATGATCGGAACGCCCAAATAGCGACTGACACTGCCCTCGCCGCTTCTGATCTTGAGGTTGCGGCGCACTTCATCGACGCCCATTTCACCACCCAGCGAAAGCGGGCGGCGCGTCTTGATCACGAACGAAACTTCGTCATCGCTCAGCTTGCGCGATGGGACGATGACATCCTGCCCGTTATGCACCGCCAGCGGGAAGGTGATCTCCTGCGTTTCTGGCGTGTAGAGCGCCATATAGATATCTTCGGCGTTCATCAGCGCGGCGACCTGCTGGCGAACCGTCTGGATCATGCCGTCGATATCCATCGTTGACGAGATGGCGCGGCTGAGTTCGTTGATCACCATGCCCTGTTCGACTTGCGCGGCGGTTTCGGTGGTCAAGCGGGCATTTTCGATACGGGTGGCGGCTTGCGCGCCGAGCGCCGACGCCATGCGGATTTCACGGTGTGTAAACTGGCGCATATGACCGCGCAGATCAGCTTGTACCAGCCCGATTGCTTCGCCGGTTGATGTCGTGGTGAGCGGAATCAACATGCGCGCCAGATCGCCGCGTGATGCCATATCCTCACGCTCTACGACATCGCCTTCGGGATCGTCGTAGCGAACCACGATCACCTGACGGTCACGGATGGCGCGCACACGCGCCGGATAAGCGAGCAGTGAATATTCTGTTCCCGCCGGGATCAAGCCCTGTTCGCTTCCGTTCCGGTCGGCATTATGTTCGACATGCAGCGTATTTTCGACGTTGTCGTACATCATGAGCGTGCAGTCGTCCATGTCGAGCGCGAACATGGTCAGTTCCACTACACGGGCAAATACCTCATTCAAATCGAGCGTGAGCGAAGTCGCCTGCGCCGCTTCGAGCAGGGTTTCGAGTTCGCGGGTACGCACCATCGTTTGTTCAAGCAAGTTCGCGTTCATGACCGCGATCGCCGCCTGACTGGAGATAATCAGCGCTAGATCGAGCTTTTCCGGGTCAAACGGAATCGGCGTATCATGATGCAGTTCCAGTTCAAACGCGCCCGTAACTTGACCACTCACGGTCATCGGGATTAGCGTGTAGCCGCTCATTCGGCTGTTCGCCAAGTCCTCATACAACACATGATCCGGCGGGAGGGTTTGCACATTTTCAATTACGATCATCTCATTGGTGTGGATGATCTGCGAAATCGCCGGAACGGTATCCAGTTCAATCACGAGCGTCGGCGGGAAATCACCACGCGGGAATTCGGCAACCACACGCCCGATATGCGTATCGCGTTCAAACAGATAAGCACGGGTACGGGTCGCGCTGAGGAGCGTCGCCAATTCGCTGAGCGCAACTTCGAGAATATTTTCGGTATCGAGCGACTGCGCCAAACGCATCGAAGCGCGGTTAAGCAGGTTCAAGCGCTCTGTTGTGGCGCGCTGCTGCTCAAACAGTCCGGCATTGGTGAGCGCGATTGCGACCTGATTGGCAAATGTCAGCGCCGCTTGTTCAGATTCGGCGGTGAATGTATCCTGCTGGCGGCTGCTCAAGGCGATCACGCCTGTTGTGGTGCTGCCTTGCAGAAGCGGAATACCGAGCCAGCTTTGCGCACCATCTTCACCGGGGAGCGGGTCAGTCCCCAACAAGCGGCTGATCGAAACCGGATGCTGTGTGTTAATGACACTGCTGAGACGCTCGTTTGCGTGGATCGGCAGCACCATCGGGGCGCTGATCCCTTCAAAGCCGCGAGATGCTTCTAACGTCAGCAAGTCGCCCTGCCGCCGCCACAAACACAGCGTATCGTACCCGATCACACGGTTCATCTCGTCCAGCGCCACACCGATCACATCTTCACGGCGAAGTGCTAAGTTGATGCGGCTCGAAAGCTCCATCAACGCGACAAGCTGATTGGCGCGGTTAGCGAGGTCTTGTTGAAGCTGTTCGCGCTCGGTCACGTCATCGATGAGCAGCACCACACCGCGCACCTGATCG
>CALBRY010000337.1 GCA_937927665.1 uncultured Chloroflexota bacterium | reverse complement strand
CGATTCCGACGGAAACGACTTCACCGACTGCCGAAGGCACAGTGATCGCCGCCGGGCCGCAAGACACGGGAGCTCCGCCGATTGGTGTTGTCGTAAGTGAGCCGCCAAGCGGGATCGCGCCAGAGCTTTTGGTTGGTGGAGGTGTGCTTCTGGTGGTGATCGGCTACATTGGCTTATACTGGCGCGGCGCATCCGGTGTAGAACGATATGCAAATGGATTCGTGATCGAGCGCTGTCCAACATGTGGAAGCGGCACGCTCCATATTGAGACGACAGTTACACGCTCATTAGGTATTCCGCGTGCCCGCTATACCGTGCGATGCAGTGAATGCCGCTCTGTAATGCGTGGAGCAGGTGTGCGCCGCTGGCGCTACGCTGTGGATCGGGTGGAAAATCCGAGCTTATACGAGCGGTACAACAATCAGATCGTTGAAGAAAGCGAATTGGCGCGCTTAACGCCCGGCGTAGGTGTAACGCAAGCTCCGCATGTGAGAACACCCAACCAGTCGCCCACATATATCAACTCTGATGATGAGGACAATCGATGAAAGTGATTGTCGGTGATTTCCATCAATTATCGTGAGATCAGTTTCGAGTGAGGTTTATGAAGTCGTTTCGTCTCCTTTTGACGGCTGGACTCCTTTTGCTTGCCTCGGCATGTCGTCCCGGCAGCAGCACATTTTCCGTGTCTTTGCCCGCTACGCAGGGCGATACCGCGCAAGCTGAACGCTCCTCTGATTCGTCTAGGATCGTCTTTACCAGTGTACAGGGCGATTTGCCCTTTCAAGATGCGACGCCTGAATCGCCTGTAGGCTTTTTTGATCGACTTGGCATGACATCAACGCCTACGCCGACACTTCGATATACGTACACACCGAGTCCGACAGCCACATGGACGTTGTTCCCGACAAACACGCTGCGCCCGTCCGCCACCCCGACCAGCACACCAACGCCGACGAATACGCTTCCGCCCGCTTCGCCGATCGCAAACGCGCTGCTGGCGACACTGACAGATCCTCTAGGAACGCCGCTGCCAACATGGACACCACCGCCGCCAAATTCTGCCGCACAGATTGCCGATCATTATGTGTTCTCGCGTCCAATCGCGGATGGAGCCACAAACTGGGTGGATCGTACCTATCCGTATGGTAGTACAGCAGGGGGGCGACTTGAAATCCATCACGGTGTCGAATTTGTAAATCCGGGCGGCACACCAATTCTTGCGGTCGAAGCCGGAACCGTTTTCTACGCGGGTGATGATACATCAACGATTTTTGGACCGTATCCGAATTATTACGGGCATGTGCTTGTTCTCGAACACGCGGTTACGACACCCGATGGACAGCGTGTTTATTCGCTGTACGGTCACATGGATCGGTTTGAGGTGCAGACAGGGCAGTCCGTCAATCGTGGACAGCAGCTCGGCACGGTTGGCGCGACCGGGATCGCGATGGGACCGCATCTCCATTTTGAAATTCGTGTCGGGGATCCGTATAGTTTTGGCGCAACCCGTAATCCCGAATTATGGATTCGTCCGTATCCGACATATGGCACGCTCGCAGGACGCACGCTCGATGCCGCCGGAAATCGTCTCTATGATGTCACGATTCGGGTTCAATCAGCGCGCATCACACGTTACGCGTTTAGCTATGCGGGTGATGAAGTCAACCCGGACAGCCTGTTCGGAGAGCATTACACACTCGGCGATCTTCCGGCGGACTATTACGAGGTAAGCGTTACGGCTAACGGGCGGGTGCGCTATCGTCAGGTGATGTATGTATATCCTAATCGGACAACATGGTTGGATATACAGTTGAATAACTGATTTGGAACGGGCGCGACTTGTAACTTACCATGTCGCGCCCTTTTTTGTGTTACTGGTTGTACACGCGGAAGGTTACGATCAGCGTCGTATCGCTGACACCATCAACGCGCATCACACCGCGCGCGCCATCCGCCGTGATAATTCCGATCAGCGTGCCAACGTTGAGTTCTGTACGCGGGATGCTGTCGCGGTTGATCCCCGCCGGATTGATCAAATCCCAGTGAATCTGATTGATGTCTGTTCCCGGAAGAATGCCGAGTTTCGCGCCAAACAGCCCATCAAGTTCAATTGCGCCGTCAGCATTCCAGTTCGCATCTCCCTCTACAGCATCGCCTTCCAGATCGATCGTGTCGCCCAAGTTGAGAGTCTGGGTTGCCGATCTGCGAGTCGTTCTATCAACGGTATAGTTGAACGGGAATGAGTTGTTACCTTCCCCTTGCGCGCCTTCCAATACCTGATTTTGCGCGTCTGCGATTACAGTAGCCGAGTAGAATCCCGTATTTGTGAGTGTTCCCGCCATATTGGCGACAAACGATTGACCGGGGGACAGCGGCGGCACAACCGTGCTTACGATGATGTTGTTGGGCGCAAGCTGTGAGGACACGACAAACGAGCCTGTCAAGGTGATGCCTGCATTCCGTACCGTGACCGCCAGATTGAAGGGCTGACCGGGGATAATCGGCGCCGGAATCGCGGTTACGCTGTCGATCACAATATCTGGCTCAGGCGAGGGTGTAAACGTAGCAGTTGGCGGCGGTGGGGTCGCGGTTGGTGGGGGAGCGATAATCGGAACATCAGAAAGATCGCCCGTTATATCGAGCAAATATGCCGCAAGCCAGCCTTGTTCACCCTGAAAATCGATGATGACCCATGCTTCATCCGGGTCTGTGCCGATTACCGTTGCGACATCGCCCCGGCGTAGTTGACCGAGCACATCAAAGCTCAGACTGGGACCGCGTCGAACATTCTGCACCTCTCCGGTGATCGTGATGTAAACACCTTCCGGTATTGGGGTTCCGCTGACGGTGAGTGTTTCGTCTGGCGGAAGCAGTACGCCGCTCACGTAGCGCGCCAGCACTTCGGGTGCGCCGTAAATCCCCAACCTGACGATCGTTACGCTGGTGGTCAAATCGCCGTCGCTCAGGGAAGCGGGCATGTATGACCCCTGTACCCCTTCGTAAGCGTCAATGACGAGAACTTCTTCGCGGATACTTCCCGGCTGAGCCGCCGCTTGCGCGATCAACTGTACCGCGTCGAATGCTGCTGCTGCGACCGCGTTGGGGAGTTCACCAAACGAGCGGATATAGGCGTACAGGAAATTGACGCTGGCAGCATCGGTGCGGGTGATCGTCCATGTCGCCGCACCGATAATCCCTTCCAATAGATCGGGTGGCACAAATGCGCGGAAGTTCGGATTATCGAGTTCGTTGTAGGCGTACAACCCTTCCCATCCAGCGAAACGCAGATCGCGGAACAGCACACCCGCTTGTGATGGGCTGCCGAAGACGACGAGTACGTCGCTGTTAGCCTGAACGAGTTGTTCCGTGAGTTGAGCAAGCTGTGCAGGATCGGTCAGCATCGCTGATCCTGTAGGTACGCCGAAAGCTTCAGCGGCGGTACGGAAAGGCAGGGCGGCGGTTTCGCTGGCGGCATCAAGCTGCACGACGATGATTTGTGTAAAGCCAAACTCGTGAATGATATGGCTTGCCAGCGCTTGCGCTTGTACGACATCAGCGGCGCGTGTGCGAACGAGGAAATTACCCGTGTCTTCGGCTAGAAGCGTATCATCTGTTGCGGAGGTGAACACAGGTACGTTGAGTGATTGCAGCAGTGCCAAATTGTTGCGCACCTCACCCGCGTTTTCGGGTCCAATCACGGCAGCGACGCCTCGAGCACCCAGCACGGCAACCGCTTCCTCAAAACGTGTTCCTTGATCGGTAGGTTCAATGACGATTTCGATCCGATAGTTGACACCATCAGCACCAAGCAGTCCACCTGCATCATTGATCTGGTTTGCAGCAAGTTGTGCGCCGTGCGCAGCAGCGCTGGTTTCCTCGTCCATCACGCCGATCAGCAGCGCCGCTTGTTCTTGACCCTGAACAGCAGCCCACCCGATCAAGAGTACAAAAAGGATGAGTACAGACAGGTATCCTGTTCGTTTAGTGGTCATATCATGTTCTCCATTTTTGGGGACAGATACATTGTTTCTGGTTATATCTCATGCGCCTTAATCGTAGATCAGTTCAACGTGAATGCTACGCCCCAATCGACCCATCTCTTGATTTTCCCCGTACCCGCGCCTATACTTCGCCATTATTCCACCAGATCGAAACAACAGAACGGTATTGGGACGCGAATGGCTGAACCAACCTATCTGACTCCAGAAGGGGCGGAAGAACTTCGCCGTGAACTAGATAACTTGATCAACGTACGCCGCCCGGATTTGGCGCGGAAACTCTCTGAGGCTGTTGCACAGGGTGACCTGAAAGAGAACGCTGACTATCACGATGCCAAAGAACAGCAGGCATTCACCGAGGGTCGGATTCAGTATCTTGAGAACATCTTGCGGTCAGCGACCATCATCCAGAGCGATGGTAAAACGGATGTGGTACAGATCGGCTCTCAGGTGACGATCCGCGAAGAAGGCAGCGATGAGGACGAAGTGTATAACATCGTTGGCGCCGCAGAAGCAAACCCCGCAGACGGTAAAATCTCGAACCAGAGTCCGATTGGCGCGGCACTGCTCGGTCGCAAAAAAGGCGAAAAAGTACGGGTCAAGACACCGAATGGTGAAATTGTCTTCAAGGTAAAGACGATCAGATAATCACGGTTTAGATGTGTTTCTGATAAACAAAACACCCCCTCAAGCGAGGGGGTGTTTTGTTTAAGGCTTAAAGTCGG
>CALBRY010000336.1 GCA_937927665.1 uncultured Chloroflexota bacterium | reverse complement strand
GTGTGTACCTTCACTGTGCCGACCGAAAGCACAAGCTGTTCGGCAATTTCCCGGTTCGAAAGTCCGTCACGGATCAGCTTGAGAACTTCCCGTTCGCGCTCGCTGAGCGGTTCGATCATGGCGTGATCCACCGCTTCGGAAACATCTTCCCGGTTCGCTGTGCCGAGGATCATATTCATCAACGTTTGCAGATCAATTTCCGCCCCGCGAGTCCATGCCGCTTCAAAGGCAGTATCGCCCAATCGGGCGCGCAGATCATCCCGCACACGGGCAAGCAAGCCCCAACGCGCTAACCAACCACTTCCCATCACCGGAATGTTAAACGCCGCCGCGAGCAGTTCGACGGCGCTTTCGAGTCTGCCTTCGTGCGTCCGTACAGCCGCTTCTATCGCCAAACATACCGACACCGGCGCGGGATCGGTCACATCGGAAAAGAACAGGTTGGAGTACTGCGCCCGCGCCGACTCGTACTCCCCCAAACCGCATGCCGCGATCGCCCCGCCCCACAGCGCGGCATGATCGTTGTATCCGAAGAAGGTTTCGAGCGAGAGGGCGTGATTATGCTGCGCCAGCGATTTCGCTTGCGTGTAATCCTCGTTATGGATGGCGTGCAAGAACGAAAGCAGTCCCGCCGATAACATTTTCCCATCAAGGCTGTTGGTTTCGTCCGCCAGATCGCGCATTTCTTCGATCAAAACACGCATCTCCCCAAATGTCCCTTTGAGGGCAAGAATCAACCCCAATTTGAACATCGCCTGAAGAATGCCCTTCAGACTGCCGATTTCGCGCATCATATGGAGCGCTTGGCGGGCAAGCGTTTCGGCTTGGCGGTAATCATAATCCTCGAGCGTGAGTTCCACCTGATTGATGGTGAGCCATGCGATCCCGTTTCGATCACCGATTTCGCGCCGGATCGCAAAGCTGCGCTCGAAAAGATCATGCCGAACGAGGGGCCAACGGGAAAGGCTCGACCACGCCATCGTCTCCGCTTCGTAAAAACGATCACCGAGCGCCTGATAAATCGCCACTGCGTCATCAAAACTGTCCGGGAACTGATCGCGGTCGTCCCAGTAATCCACAATCCCCAACACATACAAGCAGTACGCCGTCTCAGCTTGATCGCCGCGCGCCTGTGCCGCCGCCAAACACACCTGAATTTGTGCGTACACATCAAAATCGCTGCGAATGTTGCCCATCAGGAACAAGCGAATCAAGCGCGCTTCGATACGTCTGATAACGATTGTCGTCTCAGGCGTCGGGTTCATCTTCAGGCGGTCGAGCGCCAAGCGCATCAGCGCCGCCACTTCGTGAAAGCGACCGCGCATATCCGCGAAAAAGTGCAAGCTCTCCACCGCCGCGCCGAGCGCCGCCGCATCTTGTTCGCAGGCGAGCAGCCACGCGCTGCGGATGTTCTCGTAATCGGCGTCGAGCGCGTCAAGTGCCTCGGTTTGCCGCTCACATTTTATCGATGGTTCAAGGTGGGTGAGCATCCCGAGGTAGTACGCGATATATGCATCCGTCAGGGAGGCACATTCGGCATCATCCATCTGCTCCGCGCCATACTGACGCAGCAGTTCGTGAATATCGTAGCGCCCACCCGCGTTCATGCGCACCAGCGACTTATCGACCAGCCCGGCGAGGCGGTGCAGAGTCGCCCCGGCAATCGTCTCCGCCGCTTCGCGGGTGAAGCCGCCGCGAAACAACGAAAGCCGCCGGAAGCTGTCCCGTTCGCCATCGCTGATCAACCGCCACGAATGATCAAACACCGAGCGAATACTGCGATGCCGCTCCGTTAAGTTACGCGAGCGCGTGGCGAGAATATCGATCCCGCGCTGAATTTCGTTCGCAATCGCGGCAGGGGTGAGCGTGTTCAACCAACCTGCCGCGAGTTCAATCGCAAGCGGCATGCCTTCGACCAAGCGGCAGACCTCAACCACGCTGGCGATGTCGTCCGGCGCGGTGGCATCGGCGCGTATTCGCCGCGCGCGATCCAAGAACAGCCGCACAGCATCGTAATCAAACAGCGCCGCGCGATCCTCCTCTGTCGGGTAGGCAAGCCCTTGAATCGGTCGAATCCATTCCTCTTGAATATTCAGCGCTTCGCGCGATGTGACGAGGATTTTCAGGTGTTCGGTCAAATCGAGCATTTCTGAAATCACCTGCACGCCGTCCAGCAGATGCTCAAAGTTATCGAGGATGAGCAGAAACCGCTTGGCGTGTTTTTCGCGCAGGTAATCACAAAATTGGTCATACAGGCTGCGTCCGTCCTGATGATCTTGAAACGGCAGCACTTCAGCGATGGCGCAGAAGATTTCATCCGGTCGTGTAAGCGGCGCAAGCGGGACAAAATACACCCCGTCGGGGAAAACATTCTTCAACCGCGAGGCGATCTCGATTCCCAACCGAGTTTTGCCAACTCCGCCCGGTCCGGTCAACACGAGCAAGCGGCAGGATGGACTTTCGAGCAATGCGCACAAATCGTCCAATTCACGAGATCGCCCCACAAACGGGGTCTGCGCCTGATCCAACATGTGACTTGGTGATCCTTCGTAAATGAGTGGTGATTCCTTCTGTTATTATACGCCATTTCAGGCATGAACGGCAGCACGAAAATGAAACTCTTGTTCTGTTTTTGAATGCGTGTGCGGCGACCATGCGCACGGCGGACTGATGCCTTCAATCAAGGAGTGAAGTATAGTTTCACCCGTTCTTGGAAAAGTAAACGGAAAAGGGATCACAGATGGTCTATATTGCCAGCGACTCGCGTTATGAGACGATGAAGTACCGCCGCAGCGGACGCAGCGGTTTAAAACTGCCGACGATCGCGCTTGGGCTGTGGCACAACTTCGGCGGCGCGCACACGCTCGATAATTCGCGCGCCATGCTCCGCCGCGCCTTTGATGTGGGCATCACCCATTTTGACTTGGCAAACAATTATGGTCCGCCGCCGGGAAGCGCCGAGACGACATTCGGCTTGGTGATGGCGCAGGATTTTAAGCCTTACCGCGACGAGATGATTATCTCCACCAAAGCGGGCTATGATATGTGGGCGGGTCCTTACGGCGAATGGGGATCGCGCAAATACTTGATCGCCAGCCTCGATCAAAGCCTGAAGCGGATGGGGTTGGATTATGTTGATATTTTCTACAGCCACCGCCCTGACCCCGAAACACCATTCGAAGAAACCATGTCGGCGCTCGATTATGCGGTTCGCAGTGGACGCGCGCTTTATGTCGGAATCAGCAACTACAGCGCCGATCAGACCCGCCGTGCCGCGCAAATTCTGCGCGAACTAGGAACGCCGTGCCTGATCCACCAGCCGCGCTATAACATGCTCGACCGCTGGATCGAAAATGGGCTGACTGACGTACTGGAACAGGAGGGAATCGGCTGCATCCCGTTCTCGCCGCTCGAACAGGGTATTCTCACAAACCGCTATCTGAGCGGCATTCCGGCGGATTCGCGCGCGGCGGTGCCGAGTTCGCGCTTCCTCCATGAGACGGACATCAAGGCAGAGGTGATCGATAAAGTACGCCGTCTGAACGTGATCGCCGAGCGGCGCGGGCAAACGATGGCACAGCTTGCGTGCGCGTGGATTTTGCGCCTGCCCGTGATTACATCGGTGCTGATCGGCGCAAGCAAAGTCAGCCAGATCGATGACATCGTAGCAGTGGCGAATCAAGCGCCGTTGAGCGCGGACGAACTACGCGAGATCGAAGAGATTCTGCGCTAACGATAGCATGCTTCCCCCATTCCCGTTTTCTCTCGATTTCGGGGTTGGGGGATTATCTCATCACGCATTGGGGATCAACCCGGATGAACAATCCTCTCATTTCGGTACGTCACGCACAGATCACCGACGCCGCCGCGATTACCGCGATCTATAACGCCGGTATCGAGCGGCGAATCGCCACATTTGAGACACGCTTACGCACCCCCGCCGAGATCGAAACATGGTTCGGCAGCCCAACCCATCCGATTTTAGTCGCGGAAGAATCAGGCAGTATTCGCGGCTGGGTATCGTCATCGACCTACCGCACACGCGACTGTTATGCCGGAATTGCCGAGTTTTCGGTCTACATCGCGCCTGATGCACAGGGGCAAGGAATCGGCAGTCATTTAATGAAAGCGTTTATCCCCGCGTGTGAAGATGTCGGGCTGTGGAAGCTGGTATCGCGCATCTTCATCGAAAATACGGCTTCGCGCGCATTATGCCGCAAGTTTGGCTTCCGCGAAGTCGGCATCTACGAGAAACACGGCAAACTCGATGGTGTGTGGCGCGATGTCGTCATTGTCGAGCGGCTGCTTGAGCGCAATTTGACGTAGCTTGCCGTTTTGATCTGCCGGTCAGCGTTACCCTCCCTGATCATCGTCGTGCCACACATGCGCGCCGAATCCGATCCGCAAAGGCAAAGACCCGGAACAGGATTTTTTGTGAAAACTTGGCGCGCCCTCGTGCGGGAGTCAAGACAAGCCCGTTCACACGGCTGTCAACAAAAAAGCCCTTCCGGTTGATCGGAAGGGCTTCTTTTTTACTGAACTTGCAGTGAATTACAGTCCCGGAGCCGGACACACATTCAGATCGTCCCAATCGTCGCGTTCTTCGCCGTCGATCGAGAAATCAGGATCCGTGAGGTTGGTTTCCGGTTCAAGGAAGACCGTCTGCTGACCGAAGTCGCCCAGATGCGTCTGCCCTTCACGGCTGGCGTTTTCTTCGCCCGGCTGCCCTTCAGGATAAATGTTGTTCGCATCCACGAACGTCAGGCGATCTGCATCCGTTTCCACGAGGATTGGATCACCGGGGATCGGCTGCACATCCGCTTCATAAATATCAGGATGCCCGCTGATGTCCGACGTAAACACGACACGTTCTTCGCTGCATGTCCATGTCGGCGCGTAATCGGCAATCGTGTTATCGCTGATCTTGCGAGTCTGCCCGCTTGCCACTTCATACACATACACATCCAAATCGCCATCGAGGTTCGATTGATAGGCGATATACCGATCTTGCGGCGACCATGAAGCATTCGTCGCATCCTCATCGGCGCTGGTGATCGCGCGGCGGTTTGAACCGTCAGCATTCATCACGTTGAGGACACTGTTACCACCCGCTTCGGTGTAGCTGCGGAAGACAATCTGACCGCCGTTGTTCGCGTACTGCGGATCAACATCGATCGTCGTGCCATCGCTCAGCTTGCGAACGGTGCCTGTGCTGATCGTCAGTTCGTAGATTTGCCACTGACGAACCCCATTTTCATCCGGTCGATCGCTCTGGAACAGGAGGCTGCTCCCATCGGGCGACCAGAACGCGTTGATCTCGTTGCTGCTGTCGAGTGTGACCGGGAAAACGCGCCCGTTCGACATATCAACGGCATACAAATCCCAGTTTCCATTGCGGCTGGTTTCAAACACGACGATATTGTTCGGACCCCAGACCGGATCAGAGTCGATAGCGACGGTGTTAAACGTCACCCGCTGCACGCTGTTCCGATCACCGCTGGTCGAAGCGACATAGATTTCCCAGTTGCCGTCACGGTTGCTGCTAAACGCGATCCATTCCGTGTTCGGGGAGAGACTCGGTGCAAGATCGGTCACACCTTCGCCTTCGCCGTAGGTCAGGTTTTCGCGGAAAGTTTCTTCAGCCACCGGATCAGCTCCATCGAGCCGGAAGATTTCCCAATCGCCCGTCTCATCGGTGTGATACAGCCGGAACGTCGGGCATTCCTGAGCGCACACCGGCGCAGGCGTCAGCGTTGCGATACCTGCCACACTGGAAGCGAGGAACGTGCCCGCGCATTCTTGCATCCCGACAAATGTCCCTGCCGCGCCCGTCGTCGTCATGGTGTAAACGCCGCCGGGGTTGACCGTCAGAGGGAGCGGAACTTCATAAGATGCGCCATTGGCGAGCGGCGGAACAACGCCACTGCTGACCGAGCTTGTGCCGTTGGTGATCACATAATTCTCGCTCGTGATCAACGCGCCGCCCGTATTCGTCACGGTGAACGTGATCGGTGTATCGCACACTGCCGTAATGACCAGCACCGGATCAGCGCAGTTCTGCGATCCGCTGTAGCCACCCGCAAACCCGTTCGTCGCCAACGTATATTGGCTGTACGGATTCGAATTCGCGCCCAAATCCACCAGATACGTCTGTCCCGCGCCGAGCAGCGGGATAAATCCGCTCATCCACGGCTGTGAATTGGTCGTGACATCATAGTATTCGTATGCCAGCATCGTGCCGCCGTTGTTCACAATCGTGAACACGAGCGGGTACGCGCACTGAGCCGAAATTCCGAACGCCGGACGCGGGCAGGGGGTCGGGTCAGCCGTCAAATCGGTCACAAACCCGCCGCTGATCTCCACCCGATACTGATCGTAGGGATTATCGGATTCCGTCAAGGTAATCGTCATCTGCTGGTTTTTCGCCAGCCCGCTGATCGTGCCCGCGTCGTTGCCAACCGGAGCGCCGCTCGTCTGGTTCGTGATCGTGTAATCAGCCGTCGTGTACATCTGACCGCCGACGTTCGTCACCGTAAACACGAGCGGGTACGAGCAGGTTTGTGTCACCGTAAACGCCGGACGTTCGCACGGGGTTGGATCGGCGGAGAATGCCGTCACAAAACCGCCGCTGATTTCAACGCGATACGCATCATATGGATCATCGGCTGCCGTCAGCGTGATCGTCTGGGTCGCATTCGGGGCAAGCCCGCTGATCGTGCCCGTGCCGTTGCCGACTGCGCCGCCATCCGTCAAGTTCGTGATTGTGTAATTCGCGGTCGTGTACATTT
>CALBRY010000335.1 GCA_937927665.1 uncultured Chloroflexota bacterium | reverse complement strand
TTAATCGACACAATCTCAACCTCGACTAACGTATCACAGCACTTGCGTACCATAGGTTATATGTAACCTATGGTACGGTAAACAATGTGTCGAGTCAAGTACTACCTTAGTTGTATGTACTATATTGAACCGGGCTGCTTTGTGCAGGCGGTGGAACTACGAAAGAGGTGGTGAAATCAGAGGGATTATCGACGCAGACGTCAACAAGACAAACCGCATCGACTAAAGGGGTTCGATTGTTTTCACACGCCCAACTTGCCCGTCCATCAAACGGACTTTGATGCCGTGTGGGTGAAACGCAGAACTCGTCAGAATATCCTTCACGATGCCTTGTGTCACTTTTCCGGTGCGCTGATCCTGCTTCAGCACAATTGCGACCAGCATCCCCGATTTGATATCACTCCGGTTTCGTCCATCAGTCATCGCCATCACTCCTCGCTGTATGTGAATATGATTTTACCAGAAGCGATCGGCAGCATACGCGGTGTAACACAAATGAGGTTTTGCAGGCGCACGGAAATATGCCCATCACAAGCGGTTACCTGAAAACCTCAGCAGGGAAGGGGTGCTTCCAGATCAGTTTCGCATCAGAAGCGAGGCGCGCTAGTTGTGTTTCCGATGCTGCCGTTCTGCTCTCAGCGGAACGGCAGCCACCTCCCAACTCAGCGGTGCGGGACTACTTAGTTTTCAACCGCGAATGTGCTGTTCTGGCGGAAATAATTGCTCGAACTCCATCCGACGATATAGAGCCGGTTGGCAGTGTACCACCCGGATGAAGCACAGCTTGCATTGGTGGTGTCATAGCCACCCCAGCGGTACGAGTTGTTGAGATACATATACGCACTACCCGAACCTGTGGTGATGCAAAAGCTGTTTACCTTCGCTGACCGCGCCTGTGCGAGGGTGTAGGATCTCGCTCTAGTCCACCCGTAACCCAGTGATGGGTCTTCTACGAGCGTGATGGTGAACCACTCCCCCCGGTTATCACGCAGGTTGGTGACCGCAATCTCGATCTCCAGCAGGGTGGGCGCAGGGCGGCGTCCTCCCGCCAGCATGACCAGATCGGGCAGATCGAGGAATTGGCTGTACATCGTCTCGACTTCGGATCGTGCTTGGCGTGCGCGCGCATCCGTCAGCCGATCGCTGGCGACGGCTTCATCAATCGCGGTGTTGGCGCGTTCAAAGGCTGAACGCAGCACTTCTTCCCCGTCAATGCCCATTCTCGCCAGTACATCACGCAGGGACGTTTCTTGAAACTGCCCTTCGTCACGCGCCGCAACGAGTTCATCGACGTTTGCCCCTGCTTCATCCAGCACATCGAAGAAGAAATCGCCAAACGGAATATCGACTACTTCATTGCCTGCCGGGACGCCTGTGCCGCCTCCACTCTCCCCGGTGGCGACCAAGCAGAGCGCGGTTTCATTCAAATAAGTTTCAACTATCTCAGCCTCCGCACCGATCACGGTCAGTTGAAATTCCTGTCCGGTGCTTGGGTTGGCGTAGTAAACAAATGCAGTCTGATCATCCACCCGTTCGACCTGTAGTTCAGAAACGGCGATGATGTCTGTGCACTGCGCCGTAGACGTTTCGCCTCTGCCATCTTGTGCCGTTGGATCAAACCGCTCAAGCTGTGAGATGAATAACTGGGCTTCAAAATAGTTGTCTTCGCGGAATGTTCCGACCCAAACGGCATATTCTCCGGCAGGTGCATCGAACACATCCACTGCCGGGTTTAGCCCAAACGTATCATCATTGCAGTAAAAGTTTCCATCGGGTTGGTACACTACGAGCGTAGCATCTTCGCCCCCCGGTGCGCGTACGGCGAAGCGCAAGAAGCCGCCGCCGTTCCAGTTAAGGCGAAAATCCGGCTGACGGGTGACAAATCCGGCGCAGTCACCGACGACGCTTGCAGGAATATCCCCGCCCGCTACCACCGCAACCGTGAAGGGTGCGGGCGCGAAGCCATCTCCTAGGTCGGCAAATCCGTAATTTGGTTCTGCGCCGGGGTCTAACGTGTCTTGTGCAGCCACAGACGACATACTGAACACAACCAGGAATAATACAGCCAACAACCATCGGTTGGGTTTCATAGCATTCCCTCTAGACTAGGCTTGGGTTGCAGTGCTAAGAGCTTGCACAGCGGAACCCGACATCCTCGGCTTGAGCAAAGTCTGCAATTGCCGGAATTCCCTCAATGATTGGAGGCGTTGGGTTGCTTGGGGTGTAGGCAGTATTCCACCCTAAACCTCGCATCTGCAGCGCATCAATCGCGCTCCGTCCGTTCCAAGGGGTACATGTATAGGGGTCTTCGCAATCGGCGGGGGTTGATGTCCATTCTATCATGTTTCCGATCATATGCATCACGCCTTCCGGTGTCGCACCGTCGAGAAACTCGGGATCGTCCACCGCGACCGCACCTTCCGGTTGGTTGAGGTATTCCTCTATCGGCATATTGACACGATCCGGAGATGGCTCGGCGTCGTCTTCCCATGTCCACAGTCGCCCGGTGCTGCCGCGCGCGGCACGCTCCCATTCGGCAGCGGTCGGCAAACGGCGTCCGATCCATCCGCAGAACTGTGCCGCTTGGAATGCGTCTACCTTCGAAACGGGGAGATTATCATCTTCGGGTTTTGGTTGAAACGCCGCCCCCGCGCCCGATGGTGAACTACACGCCCCCGCCGACATGCACAACTGATACTGCCGCCATGTGACTTCATATTGATCGATGAAAAAGCGCGGGAGCGTGTACGGGGCGCGATCCAATCCCAGAAGTGCTTCACCCGCCGCGATCTCGATCATCGGGCTGCGTGCGCTGAAATTTAGAACCACCTGTCGCCCGACAAACACGGCAATCACCAGCAGAGTCAGGGAGGCGATAGCGATGCTCCCCTGCGTGACCAAGCGCTGGCGATTGGCGCGGCGAAGGCAGCGGTCGAAGAACGTCACCACATCAGGATCGGGAATTGTGCGGGCACGATCGCGGAGTGGGGGCGCGATCACGGCGACCTGCGCCGGAGTGAGGAGAAAACCACGCTGGCGACCGTTGGCGTTCCAAACTGCCGCTGCCGTCGTGAGCTGCTGCTTGAGCTGCTGAAAGGCACGATCCGCGTCGAGAATCTTGGCGAGCCGTTCCCAATGGCTAAACAGTGCCTCGTGCGCGACTTCGATTGTGGCTTCGCGGTTTTCTTCGCCTGTGGTGAGCAAACGCGCTTTGACCAGCGCCGCGATCAGCGCCTCCGCGCCGGGGATCGATTTATATTCCGACTCGCGCGCATGGCGGCGGGTGTAAGTTCCGTTAGTCCCCAGAACTGCAAGCAGGGAGGCGAGTTCGGGGAGTGCGGCTTTGGCGGTGTCGTTCAGCTTATCGAATTCTTCGGTAGCGCGTGCGCCGATCGCACCGACTACGCCGCCGAGCGCCTGATAATCATCCAGCGTGATTCGCCTGTCGCCGCGTCGGTGGGAACGCTTGTACAACTCATCCAGCAGATAACCCATCAGCGCTAAACCGCCGGGTGCGCTGCCCATCTCGCGAACGATACGGCGGGCGAGATCACCATCCAGCGTGAGCGCGGCAACTTCGGCGGGGCGTTCGATCATTTCGAGCAGATCAAGATTGTCGGGGATCGCCAGCGGGAACGAACCGTCCTCAAAAAGCGACGCCAGCAGCGGAATACTCAGGCTTCGGTTGTAATAATCTGCCCGGAGTGTGACAACCACACGCACGCGCTTTGACACGGCAACTGAAGCGAGGAGCGCAGTGAACGGCGCGTGATACCGTGAATCGCAGAGCGTGAATAGTTCTTCAAACTGATCGATATACAAGAGAAGTTCCGCCCAGCTAGGTTTTGCGCGCAGCGCATCCTCGGCATAGGTGGTGATCTTGCTAGGGTCTGCTTCGAGTGCTTCAGCGATCGTGCGCGCCGGAGTTTCGGAGAGGAGTTCCTCAAACCGGACAGCGAGTGCCATCAGCGGATTATTGCCAACCGCTCCCGGCGTGAAATGGCACCATATCCAATCCTTGCTGCCCTCGATCGCGTTTTCCATCAGGCGGGGGATCAATCCTGCGCCCACCAGCGAAGATTTTCCGCTGCCGCTCGCACCAACGACAGCGACGATCCGCCGTTCACGCACCCGATCCACCAGCGCGCCTGTTTCGCGCCCCCGCCCGAAAAACACAGGCGCTTCCGCCGGGGTGAAAGCATCCAAGCCGGGGAAGGGCGATTTGTCAGGATCCCACAGCGGACGCGGAAGGGACGAGTCACCGTCGTGCGAAGACTCCGCGCGCAAGGTATCCGGTTCTTCATAAAGAATGCGCTTGATGAGCAGTCGCAGATCCGCCTCTAGATACTGGCGGAAGTGTTCCGGCGTCGGGTATTCGGTGTAGCTCTGCTTCGCCGTTCCGTCCGGGTTGCGGAAGCCATCGAAAAAACTCTTGACGCCGCGATACTGCTGCGCCCTTTGATCAAAATCCGGGTCATCGGGATCAAGTGCGACTTTTTGTGTGCGACGATAAACGAGCACATACGGCTTGCCCGATGCCCGCGCGACATCCATCGCATTTTCAAACTCCCACTCTGTACCGGAGCGATAGCCTGAACCATCCGGGCGGTGATATTTGTTCGGATCAAGCGGCGTGCCGAGCCGTGACCACAGGATAAACACGGCAATATCGCATTCGGCGGGGCGCGGGAGTCCATGTTCCAGCGCTTCTTGCGGTGCAAGTGTGGCGAGCAGCGGCGCGCGGTGAGTCAAGTCATCCCAAGCGATCAAATCCGGCAGAATGACATCACGGAGGATCGGATCGGCGCGCAGTTCTTCGATTACGCGGCGGGCGAGTGCCCGTTCGTCGGCAACATCTGAGGGCGAGGACAAGAAAATGCGGACACGGCGGAGCGAAACCTGTCGCCGTTGATCGGCAGGCAAGATCGCCACAAACACGTGATCCAGCTTCGAGAGCACCTGCTCGATGCGCGACTGATAATCGACGCCGACCTGTTCTTGCAGCTTGAGGAGGATAGAGCGGAGCGCGCGTTTGCCATCGCCATCGTAGCGCTGGAGCGTAACAAGCAGTGTTTCAGTGAATTCCTGTGGGCTGCCTTCCAATTGGACACGCCGATAAATCGCGTTATCCCCAAGTGCGATGAAAAGGAGCGCCTGCCGTTCCCTTTCCGTGCTGAACGCCGGAACCAATACGTCAACAAGTTCATCCAGTACCGCTTTGTCTGTCATTGCGACTCCATTGGCTCCGCCGTACGAGACTGAGTCGAACCGGTGTCAACACAGCGTGTGCCTTGCTACCGATTGGAATGCTATGCATGTGACGAGACTGATGTTTTGCCTTCAGTGTAGCACGAATCGAACGCGGCGGCGCAGACGGCTATGTCAGCTTCGTTTTCGACGGATCACACGCCGGATTACAGATCAACGTCGGGATTTCTGCGCCTTTCAAGCCCATCAAGCTGATCTGGTTGATCCCGAAGTCGAACGCGGCTTGAATCGACGCGCCATAGCCGATCGCCCGATAAAATGCCGTCGCAAACTGGATCGCCGCCTTATCGCCTACGGGCTGCGTCATCCCGATCACACATTGGACATGCGGCGCGATCTGCTCTGCTTGTGCGGCGGAGTAGCACGCATTCAGGACGACGATCTGCACTTTCGGCTCCACGATGCGAAACAACTCCGCGACCGCAGCCGGATCGACCAAATGCATCTTATCCACCTCATTATCGAAGATCAGCCCATCCGGCGCGCCATGACCGGAGAAATGTACGATCCCCGGTTGATAGCGCAGCATTGACTCCTGCAAATCGCTTGAGCGCAGCGCCGGACGTATCTCCAATGTGAAGCGCTCACGATAGCGCGCTTTAAGCAGCGCGTCATCGACTTCGCGGTATTCGACATCGAGCCGCAAGCGCGCCGTATCGGTCGGGTTGGCGGTCAGGAATAGGATCGGGATTGGCTTACCGGCGTTCGCGCTTTCGAGCGGATATTTCTCGAACAGGCTGATCAAGAAGTCCGCATCCGCACCGAACCCCATATCGTCGAGCAGCGCCCGCACCAGCAGCGTGATCGCCTCGCGCCCGCGCACATCCTGCCCGAACTGAAGGAGATGCTGCACCAATCCGACGGCATCGGAGCGAACATTCGCCATGTTGAGCGGAATCCCGGCTTGAAGTGTAGCCGCACGCGGTGAGCCTTGCAGCATGGCGGTCACGTAGGCGTAGCGCCCGGTCGGGTTGGCGAAACCGGGGCGCGCCGCGAGAATCACGGTCAGGCGGTTGAAATCGTCTTGCGAAAGGGTGGGGGTCATCATGTATGCTCCTGAAATAGTTACATGAAAACGAGCGGACATGCTTATTTTAGTCCCGAGGCGTTACGCATCGCGACAAGCAGGGTGAGGAGTCATAAAGCGAATATTCAGAAGGTATCTCAGGCTTCCAAATTCTCCAGCTATTCCTACACCAATTTGTCGGGTTAATTTATTGCGCGCTTGCAAAACATTAGCTATAGTTTAAGTCAAGCCATGTTAGTTGTGAGTAATTTTATAGAAACAGGTTAAATCTGTGCCACGAGCATCTATTAGCGTCAGAATTGTTTGCTTTATCATACTGCTCAGTGTGTGCAGCTTGCCCGTTTTATTTGCTCAGGAACCGACCATGCCACCCCCTCCCGCCCAGCGTTTGGTGGCAACCCCCCATGATTTTGGGGTGCCAACTCTCGTGGTCACGATCACGCTGACCGATCCTCCGGTTAGGCGTGTTGCACTGGTCGCAGCAGAGGTGCTGGACAGTGTGGAAGTACAAATACTGGTCGGTGTGTACTGGTTGTACCTGATGCATCAACACGATGCCCTGATCAGCATCCTGACTCAAGACCCGATTAACGCGGAAATCATCGAGCAGTCATTCGCTGATCAAAACACGATTATGGTGCGTGTACAGGCAGACCGCACCGCACTAATTGCAGCGCTACCCGGTGTGCTTTCCGTGCGTGAGGGGGCGAATCCCCCGCCGCCGACTCAAGCGACGCCGTCTCGCGACACTTTTCAACCGGGCACCCGCATGCCGCCAATCCAACCACCCGGTTACGACCGAGGTGGGTGAGGCAGCCGCGTGTGCCGCCATAAATCTTGCAGGGTTGCATCGCAGTGAGGTCTCTATGAAGTTACGATCCCGTTATTTGCTGCTCCTCATCCTCTTGTCGGTTAGCATTATGCTAATGCCGGCGTCGGCACAAGACTCAGGTGAAGGCGGAGAAACACCCGCCGCACCGGGACTCCAAGTCAATCCCGAAAGCGGCATCCGCTTTCAACACATGCCAGCGATCGAAGCACCTAGAACGCTTCCTGAAGTATCGCTTGATCCCGCCACCACATCTTCGCCTGCGGCGGATGCCGATCTGCCAGCACGTGATGGATCGGGGGCGACCACCACACCAACATCCGGTCCGATCACCGTATTGATCGTGCTGGAAAGCCCTGCAGCGCTGGAAAGTGCGCCTGTAGGCGCGGGCGGTTTGACGCCGAGCACAGCAGCAGCAGTCCAATCGGCTGCGGCGCAAGCCTCATCGCGGCAGGCGCAGTTGATTTCCCGGCTGAACAGCATCATTGGAGTTCAGGTTATCGGGGGCACCCGGCTGACCGTGAACGCCCTTGCTGCCGTGATCGACGCAAGCCAACTTGCAGAAATCGAAGCCCTCCCGGACGTGCTTGCGGTCATTCCTGATCAAATCGGCACGCTCGACAATGCAAACTCCGTGCCGTTCATCAATGCGGTGCAGGCATGGGAAGCAGCGGGCGGTTATACCGGCGCAGGCGTGCGTATCGGTATCATCGACTCCGGTATCGACTATACCCACGCGAACTTCGGCGGTTCGGGTGATATCAGCCACTA
Source organism: uncultured Chloroflexota bacterium (assembly GCA_937927665.1). Taxonomy (GTDB): domain Bacteria; phylum Chloroflexota; class Anaerolineae; order Aggregatilineales; family Phototrophicaceae; genus Flexifilum. The sequence continues at coordinate 5,865 of CALBRY010000335.1, read as the reverse complement.
CACGGGTAACAATACCAGCAGCATCGCCGATTTCGGCTTCGATGGCAGCAAGGTTGTCAGCGGGTTTGACTTCGTCGGCGACGGCTGGATTTCGTCACTGCCGCTGCAAGGCGCGGGCGGCTCGCCGCTCGGCTCATCGTGGGTGTTTGCGGCGGGCGATAACGATCCGCTCGACTGCAACGGTCACGGCTCGCACGTAGCAGGGACATCGGCAGGCTACGGCGTCGATGACCTTGGCGGCACATACCCGGGTCCTTGGGACAGCACGACGCCGTTTGGCACGATGACGATTGGTCCCGGCGTTGCGCCGGAAGCCGACCTGTACGCGCTCAAGATCGGTGACTGCACGACTTCGGTCTCGTTCGTCGCGGCAGTACTCGCCTTCGATATGGCAGTTGACCCGAACGGCGACGGTAACCCAAGCGATCACTTGGACGTGGTGAACAACTCATACGGCGGCGCATATGGCTCACCGCTGGAAGTGCTGAACACACAGGTGAACCTCGCTTCGCAGGCAGGCGTCATTGTGGTTCTGTCTGCCGGTAATGAAGGCGACACATACTTCGTCAACGGCGCTCCCGGCGTATCGCCTTGGGGAATTTCGGTCGCCGCCTCCGCCGCTGATACCACTTACGCTGGACTGGAACTGACCGCGGGTGATGGTTCATACGCCAGCTACCCGACCGCGATCCCGGCAAACCCGTCAACGGGCGGCGCAACCGGATCATATGGTCCGTACTCGCTCCGCTTGGTGGGCGGCACGGGCAACAGTCAGGGCTGTAACGTCGCAGACTATGCCGGATTCGCTGGCGAAGCCGGATTGATCGTATGGAGCGCAGCCGCATCCGGTTGCGGTTCTGGCGTCCGCATGACCAATGCGGTCAATGCCGGGAATGTGGCGGGGTTAGTCGTTGTCTCGGCGAACCCGGCGGACTTCCCATTCATCAACCTTGCATGTACGTATAGCGGGGGTGCATCGTCAATCCCGTGCGTGAGCATCACCGCCGCTGATGGCGCGAATATTGCCGCGAACATCGGCGCGTTCCAAGTGCGCTTTGACAGCACCCTGCGCGTTGTGGGTCTGGGCGCTAGCACATCGGTTGCCGACACGCTGGCGGGCTTCTCGTCACGCGGTCCGAGCGTTATCGATGCGGCAACTGGCGAAATTATCCTCAAGCCGGATGTTACTGCACCGGGCGTAGCGATCACTTCGACCGATGCGGGATCGGGCACTGGAAGCCTAACCATAGGCGGTACGTCGATGGCATCGCCGCATGTGACGGGCGTGGCGGCGTTGATGCGCCAGGTCCATCCAACATGGACGGTGTCACAGATCAAAGCGTTGATCATGAACACAGCGAACCATGACCTGTGGACGGAAATCAACCAAACAGGCGATAACTACGGCGTGTCGCGCATCGGTGCGGGACGTGTAGACATTAGCTTGGCGCTCGGCTCGGAAGTCGTCGCATATGCAACGGCACACCCCGAACGGGTGAGCGTGTCCTTCAGCTTGGTCGAAGTGATCGATACGGCAACCATCTCCCAATCGATCACCATCCAGAACCGGGGCGCAGCGAGCCAGACGTATAACCTGAGCTTCCAGAACTTGAACATCACACCGGGCGTGAGTTTCAGCGTCAGTCCGTCACAGGTGACGGTAGGCGCGGGCGCAAGCCAGACGGTGCAAGTTACACTGACCGCGAACGAAACGGGCATGGCGAACGTCAACATCCCCGACCCGACCACCCCGACGACGCAGACCGGCGTGTTAGGCAATCTGCCGCGCGAACGGATCATGGAAGCGGGCGGTTATGTTGTGTTCACGCCGACAACGGCAACCAGCACCCTGCGCGTTCCTGTTCACGCGATGGCGCGTCCGGCGTCGGATATGGCAACGGCGAACCCGCTGCAAATTGGTCAGGCAGATGTCGGCGTAGCGGCGCTTAGCCTTGCTGGTAACGACGTGCTGACTGGGTTCAATACCCCGGATGACATCATCTCGCAGGTGAGCGCGTTTGAATTGGTGGGCGAAGACCCGCAAACACTTGATCCCGCGCTTGCCGGTGCCGATATTCAATACGTCGGTGTGACGAGCGACTATATGAGCGTGTTGGAGCTGTGCGCCGGCAATCTTACGTGCGCCATCAACAACACGACGATCTACATCGGCATCGTCACGTATGGCGATTGGTCAACGCTCTCGTGCTTTGATGGGTGCTTCGATCTCGGTTTCGACAGTAACGAAAACGGCGGGTACGATCGGCACTATTTCAACTTCGAGACGGGCTACCTAGGCAATCTCGATTTTACGGACACGATCCTCTCCTTCTACACGACCAGCGGCACAAGTTGGGTGTGGGGACCCGGCGGCGTTAGCGGCGCGACCGATTTCTTGAACGGCTATGATCCCGCTACGTTGGAAACGTATGTTTACAACAACAACGTGATCGTATTCCCGATCAGCGCAACACGTATTGGTTTGTCAGCCGCGAATACCGACTTCGATTTCGATATTCTCGCGTCGGCTAGCTTCGAAACTGGCGATTGGGTGCCCGTAACCCCGCCCTACTGGTATTCGTATGACATCGCCAACCCCACGTATGAGTTCAGTGACTCCTATGGCATCGCGGGTGGTCCATTCTTGGGCGCGCCGATGTGGTTCGACCTCGACGGAAACGCAATTCCGGTTGGTTACGATGTAACCGGACTATCCGAACCGCTGCCGCCGATCCTGCTGCTGCATCATCACAACGCAGCCGATGCGGGCGTTGGGCGCGCGGAAATCGTTCAGGTAGAACGCACGACCGATATGGACGGCGTAATGACCAAGTCGGTTGACGACGATGCGCCAGCCGAAGCACAAACGGTCACGTTCACGGTGACCGTGTCGAACACCGGTCCCGGCGTGGTCGAAGAACCGATCATTGTGGATACGCTGCCGACGGGACTCACGTATGTGAGTGACACTTGCCCGGTTGGTGCAACGCAGGTTGCCGTCGCTAATGGCGTCGAAATCACCTGCGATTTGACAGCGACGGGTGTTACCATCCCGGCGGGCTTCAGCTTCTCCTTCACAATCGATGCGACGGTAGACGCGGGCACGAACGGCACAGCACTAACCAACGAAGTCGAACTGACGGGCTGGAATCCAAACAGCACGGACACCGACCCGAGCAATAACATCAGCTACGTGAGCGTGTGCGTGGGCGGCATTGATGGCAGCTGCAACCCGCCGCCGCGTGTGTCGAATGTTCGCGAAAATGTCGGCGTTTCGTTGATCACCTACCCGCGCGTGGGCACGCAGATCAGCCAACTGCAAATCTCGTTTGATCAGCCGGTGCGCGGTGGCTCGACAGCCGATGGCGCGAGCAATGCGGCGAACTACCGTCTCTTGGCGGCAGGCTCGTCGGCAGGCTTCCAGACAAGCGTCTGTAATACACCTGTCGATGCGGGCGATTCGGCGCTCGGCTTCAGCGCGAGCTACAACGCGGGCACGAACACCACGACCGTGACGATCACGAACTCGCCGCTTGCGGCAGGTGACTACCGCTTGATCGTCTGCGGCAGCACGTCGATTGTCAACACGCAGGGTGTACCGCTGGACGGGAACAACGATGGCGTCGCCGGTGACGATGCGGTGATCGACTTCGCGGTTGACTTCGGCGGGAGCGGTGTGGTGTCGCCTGACGGCACAACCGCTGGCAGCAGCTTGACAGCCGAAGAGATGGAAGATATGTCCTTGCCCGCGACGGGTGAAGTTCCGTGGTACATGCCGACGCCTGCCGCGATCGCTATCGCGGTGTTGGGCGTGGTTGTCCTTGGAATCACGATGATCCGCCGCCGTAAGGTCAACGAATAAAACGTACTAAAGCGATGGGGAACGGGCAATCCGTTCCCCATCGGTCTAATGCAGTCGAGTCATGACCCTGCACCGCCGATCAATCATCCAGTTGTTTTTGGAATAGCGCAGCACGAGATACGGTTATGATTTCACGCCGGGGCAGCCGCCCCGCTTCCACATTCCTAATCTTCATCGTCTTCGGCATTATTGCGGGCGTGGTGTATTTCACTGCCAACCAGAGCAGCGCACCCGCCGAACCCGTCGCGATTCCACTCACGAGCGAACCCACGCTCGAATCTCAACCCGTCGCACAGGCGACAGGCGCGTTGTCCAGTTTCCCCCTACCAACATGGGAAGCGCCGCAAGTACAGCTCTACATTCCCAAAGCAAACGTCGTTGCGTCCATCGTCCCGGTACTTTTGGACGACGCAGGCAGTTGGAACATCGCGTATCTGGGGCACAACGTCGGGCATTTGCAAGGCACGGCGTGGATCTATCACCCCGGCAATATCGCGCTGGTGGGGCATGTGGAGCACCGCGACGGATCGCGGGGCGTGTTCTCGTCGTTGATCGATCTGGCATACGGCGATGAGATCCTGTTGCAGATCGACAGCGAACGGCGCATCTATTCGATCGACAGCGTGTATCCGACAGCGCCGGACGATATCAGCGTGCTTTACCCGACCGAAACCGATCAACTGACGCTGATCACATGCATCGGGTATGATTTTGCATTGAACACCTACGCGGAAAGGCTGGTCGTAGTGGCGGTTCGGATCAGCTAACGCGTTTTTTATGTCTCGGTGCTTTACGCCTCAGTAAACCTCTAGAACTTCATCGGTATCAACATTGATGACAGCGGAAAACAATTCTATGCCGTCCGCCACAAATGATACCGTCCAAGTACCGGGACGAATATTTTCCGTGTAGGTTGTCCAATCGTCGTAGCCATCAAGTTCGCTGTTGATGGCGCTGTACGCCAAGCTGATCGCTTCGTCGCGCAGTTGTTCGCGCAGTTCGGTTTCTTCCAGCGCGTTCGGGTCGCGGATATCGTTGATCGTGAAGTAGTTATCTTCCTCGTTAAGCGTAGCGACGACCAGCACCGTTTGGCTTCCGCGTGAGAAATAGACCTCCCACACGCGATCCCAGCGGTTAAAGTCGATCCACATATCCCACAAAATCGGATCGATCAACATGGCGGCAATTTCGGCATCATCCAAGATCAGCGGGACGATGCGATCCTGTCCACGCTGAAATTCTTCTGCCGTCAGCGGGAGCGGAATGAAACTGTCCACAATTTCGCCCGTCGTCAAGACGATGTTGGCATAGCCGAGCCATTCCGACCATTCTTCAGCATAAAACTCGACGTACCAGATACCATCGCCCTCGTCGTCGGATGCGTTACCGAACCAACCGGGATAACCAGCCAGCCATGTCGAGAAATCCGGCAGTTTAGCCACAAGGTTGATCGCGCGCTCGGCGTCGGTGTCCTCTTGCGCGGCAGTCGGCAGCAGGGTGAAGGCGAACAATGCCAAAACCATCACGAGCAGCAGTCGTTTCATCGTCAATTTCTCCTTGTCGGGGTAGGGGGTTATCTCGGCGTCACCAAGCCAAGCGGTGTGACGATATGATTCGGGAACACCAGATCGAGCGCCGGATTCAACAATCGGGTGCTGATAACTTCCGCCAGCACATCGCGGTAATCCGTCGTAATCTGCACGTCCCCATCGTCGAGGCTTTCCCGCGCCAGCGAGAATCCCTGTGTAAATACTTGACCGCCGCGCGCACCGCCGCCCATGACGAACATAAAATTCCCGTGTCCATGATCGGTTCCCGAACTGGCGTTTTCTTCCACGCGCCGCCCGAATTCGCTCATCGTGACCACCGTCACGTTACGCAGTCGGTCGCCTAGATCGGTGCGGAAGGCGGCTAGACCTTCGCCTAACAAAGTCAGCAGAGTGTTGAAATAGCCATCTACCGTGCCTTGATTTTCGTGTGTGTCCCAGCCGCCGACATCGACG
>CALBRY010000334.1 GCA_937927665.1 uncultured Chloroflexota bacterium | reverse complement strand
CAGTCTGGCTCTCGGTCGCGGGGCTGTAGAACTCGATCATGAGTTCGCGCACCTGATCGGGATTTGGAAGCTGGACATTGCTGCCATCGGGCGGTGTCCACGGCGTGGTGTGATACAAGCGGTTGAACGTGTAGCTCTCGATCTGATTCGGGTTCAGGTTCGCGGCAAGCGGAATTAGCGGAATCAAGTCATCGAGTGTTAGGTTTGTCTGGATATACTGCTGCGATTCCGCCCATAGAGAGGGAAGGCTGCTGAGCAAGCCGTTATCCCGCGCTTGACGCCATACACCGCGAAGCACCTGCTGCTGACGACGCCCACGATCGAAATCTGAACTGTTTCCACGTGAACGCGCATACCACAGCGCTTCTGCACCGTTCATCGCATAATACCCGACAGGGAGTGCATATTCACCATCTTCGGTCACACGCACCGCATCGCGCGGCACTTCTGCGCCGATCAACGGCAGGTCTTGGATCGCACAATCCACGGCAAGGTTGATACCGCCAACGGCATCGACAATGGCGCGGAAACCGTCGAGGCTGACCATCGCATAATAATGCACATTGATGCCCAGATTGTAGAAAATTGTCTGGCGCATCAGCCCGAAACCGCCATCCGTCCAGCCAACCGACTCACCATGCACAAAGGCAAGGTTGAGGCGCTGCATTGTCCAACCGGGAATGTAAACATACAAATCACGCGGCAAACTGAGCATCGAAACGGTATTCGTTTGCAGATTGATCGAAACGATAATCATCGTGTCGGTGCGGAAAAACCCGTCTTCAGTGATTTCTCCGTCGTTGCCCAACAGTAGAATATTCATCAGGGGATAGCGGCGGTCGATCAGCGGGACTGGTGAAGGAATCTGCGTGGGCGCGACAGCATCAGCAGGCGCTTCGCCATAGAAAAACGGGGTTGGCAGTGGGCGCTGTGTTGCTGTGAACTCTGGCGCGGCGGTGACAGGCAGCGGTGTCGGAGTCTCCAGCGCGGGCGGTGTGTTCGTCGCAATCACCAATGGAGGCTGTGGCGTATTGGTCGCGAACACCTGCCGTGCCGCCGCGTCAAACTTGGCAAGCACAAACGGCTGAAACACAACCGGAGTCGGCGTGATCGTTTCGGTAGGAACAATCGTCGCGGTAGGCTGTGCCTCCGCGAGTGCGGTCGCCGTCGCTTGATATGCCGGACGGCGTTCCTCTGCCCGGCTGGATTCTTCGTTGTAACGGATGAGCAGACCGGCGGCTTGCGTGATCAACACGATCACGCCGACGAGCAGCACAGCAGGGATCAACCGATCGAGCAGTACCGCGCCGAGTCGGTTCGGGTTTTTCGGATTCTGGGATGACATAGAGACTCCATCATGTGCAGCACACGAAGAAAGGCGTATTGTCTACGCCCTTCTACACGTTCACTATACCGAATACGCGCAGCAGTGACGAACACTCACGCATGATCAGCGGAATATCACCGGGATCGCGCACATTTCTACCGCTGTGGTTCCCTGACGGGTGACCACAAGGCGGATCGTGTGCAGCCCGATTCCGTAATCTGCTGTGTTGAGCCGCCCCAGTATGCCGCGCACCGCCTCCGTGGAGACAGTATATAGATCAAAAGTGTCACTTGTAAGCGGTCGAATTTCAATCCTGTACGATGCGAAATCGGACAGCGCCGCCGCTCCTTCGACCCCAATCAAACCACTGATATCCTGACCCGGCGTTAAATTGGTGATCAGGGCGTCGGCGCTGGCACATCCTTGCGGATAGTAACTCTGCCCAGACGGCGGAATGAGTGGCAGCACGGTTGCGATTGGAAATAGGGATTCGGCGGGTACGCGCAGTCGATCGCCAGCGCTAGGTGTCCGATCTACTGGAAGGCAGTTGAACATCCGCAACGCGCCGACGCTCGCGCCGTATCCGCGTGCAATCGCGTACAGGGTATCGCCCGGTTGCACGATATAACTGCCCCACTCAGGCGGCGCAAGACACACCCCGGAAACGGTCTGCGTTCGTGTTGGGGTAGCTGTCGCGGTGCTTATTACTGGCGGCAGGGTCTGTGATGCGGTTGGTGTGTGGGAAGGTGTATGGGTGGGAGGTGGTACAGTTGGACTCTCCGTCAGTGTCGGAGAGGGCGTATCAGTCGCGGATGGTGTGCGTGTATGGGTTAACGTGGGGGGCACCGTCGTTTCGATGCGCGCAGATGGAGTTACTGAAGCTGTGCGGGTGTGCGAGGGAGTCGCCGTCCACGGAATTGGAAATGTGCGGGTCGCAGTCGGCGCACGGGTGACAACTCCGGTAGGTGCCGCCGTATGTGTATCCGTTGGATCAGCCGTTGAGGTGCTGGTCAGTGTGGAGTCAAGCGCACCGGTGACAGATTGCGCTTCGTCTGTTTGTTGTATGACAGAAGGATCAACGGTCGCATTCTGATTGGAAAGCGAAAGGATAATCCCGAAAATCAAAGCGAAAGCAAAAACACCGACGACAGCAACAGCGACAAGCAGCTCTCCGCCTAAATCACGCCTCATCGAGATGCCCCAGCTTCCACGTCATCCTCTACCTGTTCATCAAACGGCAGGGTGATATTGAATGTGCTGCCGACGCCGGGCTTTGTATCCAACCAAATCGAGCCGCTGTGCGCCTCGACAAGCGCCTTGGCGACCGATAAGCCAACTCCGGTATCACCCAGCCCTTGAATCAGCGGATTTTCGGCGCGGTACTTACGCGCAAATACCCGCGTTTGGTCTTCCGGTGGGATGCCGCCGCCATTATCCGCAATTGAAATGAAGATACTGTGTGCGCCTTTTCCGTTCTGACTGCGTGCCATCGGTGTTGGCTGATATGGTTTCGCAGTCACGGTGATCGTTTTTCCGGGTGGAGATGCCAGATACGCATTCGTCAGCAGTTCGCCAATAATCTGACTGATCGCATCCCGATCGCCGCGCACCGGAGGCAGATCATCATCCAAGCTGAGGTTCACAGTCAGCGCCTTTTCGCGCAGTTGATTAGCGGCGGCGGTCAGCGCATCCTCGATCACTTCTACGACATCGACGGGGTTTTGTGCCAGCGCAACGCTGCCCGCGTCAAGGAATGTCACACGGATCAAATCATCGATCATCGAGGTGAGGCGGGTGATATTCGCGCTCACGCGCTGCAAAAAGCGCCGCTGCATTTCGCCCAAAATACCTGCCGACTCATTGAGCATGAGTTCGACATAGCCCACAATTGAAGTCATCGGTGTGCGGAGTTCTTGAAGCATACCGAGCAGCAGTTCGGGGTTATCCGGTTGATAACCGACGGTGATCGGCGCGGCGTTTTGCCGTACCTGAAGGGTTTGCAGCTTGCTTTCGGCGTCCGCAAGCGCGGCGCGTGATTGATAGAGCGATCGTTCGAGTTCGCCTTTTTGCGCGGAAATTTGTTCGATCATCCGTGTGAGCGATCCAACGCCATCCTCACCCGCTTGCGTGATCCGTTCACGGTCGCCTTCGACACGCGCCAGCAGACCTTCGCGCTCGGCTTCGGCGGCGCGCAGTTCCGCAATCAGGCGATCGCGCTCACTGTTGAGCGAACTCAATTGATCGGCAAGCCCTTTCACCTGCTGGCGCAGATCAGATGCTTCTTCTTGTGAATCGCTGAGTTCTTTCTCAAAGCCAACCGCCTCGGCAAGCAGTCGATTCGCCTGCTGCCGGAGTTCTTCCTGACGCGCAAGCATTTCTTCTCGTTCACCGCGCAGTCGATCGCGTTGTTTGAGGGCGGCTTCGCGGTCTGCGGCAAGGTTCTTAATCTCGTTTTGCAGCTTGATCAACCGCGCTTCTCGCTCATCTTCGCGGGCAATTACCTCTTGGTAGCGCGTACGTTCGGCGAACAAAGCATCGCGTTCCGCTTTCGCTTGCTCAAAGCGTGCTTGAGCTTGCGCCCGCTGCTCGACCATCTGCCCGATTACCTGAACGATGCCGGAAGTTCCCTCTTCAACACCGAGCGCCGTAAGCTGTGCCTCTAGATCGGTGAGCTTATCCGCAAGCGAATCACGCTCGATTTCGAGGCGTGCTTTCTCGTCGCTCATGCGGGTGATCATCTCCTGCACAACGCCGGGGAGCGGTGCAACTCCGGCGGCGCGAAGCTGGCGGAGTTCAGTTTGTAGGCGATCGCGCTGTGCTTTGAGATCGTCGCGTTCACGGTTAATCGCATCGATCAGCGACTTGTAAACCGCTTCATTATCTCCCGCACTGACACTGGCTAGTGCAGTCTCTGCCTCGCGGAGACGACTCATCAGATGATCGCCCTCATTGCGGAGGCGTTCTTGTTCGGCAGACATCGCCATCAAACGTTGGGAAATGCTCAAACCTTCTTGGGTGTCGCTTAGACGGGCGGCAACTCGTGAACGTTCGTCGTCCAATTCCAGCTTAAGCTGGGTTACCTGCTGCGAAAGCGCGATGATCTGCACGCGTGAGGCTTCAAGTGCACCTTCGGTATCGTGCCATGCTTCTACTGATTCTTGATCAGCGCCTTCTGGCAACCCTTCCCTGAGCATCGCCTGAATGGCGCGGTTTTCTGCCATTAAGCGGCTTTCACGCGCGGATTGACTGAGCGCAAGCAAGCTCGCGGCGATAATGCCGATCCCTTTTAAGAGTTCCTGCTCACTGCCGCTGAGTTCGCGTCCGGTATAGGGCAACCCGATCATCAAGATCGCCAGCAGTTCTTTTTCGCTGACGAGCGGCTGAAGATAGGTTGGTCCGATGACATCAATATCGAGGCGCGTGTAGAGATCGCGCAGTTCATCGGCGTTGCGGTCAGGGTAGAGCGGTCGCTGCTGGCGTCGTTCGATGGCGTTGACGACGGTCGGCTGTTCATCAAGATTGATAGTGTTCCCGACGATATTCCGCCCCATGGCGCGGTCAATACCCACCGTCACATCGGCGTAATGCGGTGAACTTGTCGAGAGGATGACGCCAATATCTGCCTTGAGTACCGTGAGCGCCGACATGATGATCTTTTCGGGGATCGCGTCGGGGGTTGCTTTTTCGAGGATCAACCCTAAGGCACGCATCAACTGCGCCGATTCACGTTCGGCGGGCGGCGGGCTGTATTCCAGCGGCGTTGGCGGAACGAATGAGGGGACTACCACAGGCGCTGTTCCGGAGAGGCTTTCGATCTCCATTTCCAACGTCGTCACGATTACGCGGTAGATCAATGTGGGCAGAATAAAAATCGAGGTCAGAAATGTGAGCCGCATCCCGCCCGCATAATTGCCGGGGAAATCGCCGCCAGAAATGCTGATCAACGTGACGACTGCCCCAATAAAGATGA
>CALBRY010000333.1 GCA_937927665.1 uncultured Chloroflexota bacterium | reverse complement strand
CAGCGCGAGATATTCCTGTTCCTGCTGGCGACTGCGCCACATCCGAATCGGGCGGTAGAGCCACCCGCTTTGACGAATTCGTTCTTTCAGAAAACTCAACATCGAACTATCACGCCTCAATTTTGCGCCAACGCCAAATCATACGCCGCTTGATACGTCGCATATACCGATTCATTACTCCACAATTGGCGCGCACGCTCCGCCGCCGAACGCCCCAACGCGGCGGCATAATCCGCGTCATCATGTACCCGCTGAACCGCTGCCGCCAGTGCCTCAATATCCCCCGGCGGCACGAGTATGCCATCGACCCCGTTACGGATCAGCGTCGGATTTGCACCGAGCGCGAACGCGACCACCGGCTTACCGAGCGCCATCGCTTCGTATACTACCAGTTCGCCAAAGCTCCGGTTGACAGTCGGCAGGACAGCCGCCCGCGCGTTGGCTGCCGCCGCATGAAGTCCGGTTTTCCATGTTTTATCGGTGTTTACCTGTACAGTGTTCTGATCCGAGCGCAGTTGATCCACGCCGTCCCACAACCCGCTCCATAGATACAGCTCAAAATTGATGCCCTTCACGCGGCGGAACAATTCCGGGAACAGGTGAATCCCCTTTTCCTCGCGCCCCTGCCCGTAAAACAAAACCTTACCGCCATCGCTGATCGGCTCTCCTTGCACGCGCTCCCACTCGAAGGCGTGATAGGTGCGTACCAGCTTTTCGCGGGGGATGCCGTAATCGACAAACGCTTGATCGACATCTTCACAGGTTGAAAGCACAGCGCGAAAGTTTCGCACCGTCTCCTTTTGAAGCTGCATCGCTGCCCATTGGGTATAACTGCCGCGTTTCCCACCGCATTGGTGGATCACACCGTGCCGGTATTGGTGATTCAAGCACAGTTGGCAGTCACCCACACCGGGGCGATAAAAATACGTGTTCATGCAGAACGTGAGATAGTTCACCGGCGCGTACACGACGGGAATTTGTGCGTCTTGCAGCGCTTTAATCACCGCCCACGAAATTCCATTCACCGTGCCGAACTGGATCACATGGGCGATTTCCGGCTTAAACTCCCGCACGGCGCGCCGCGTTTCTTCAAGCTGACCACCGCCCCACACATACGCTGGATAGCGCGGACGCGGAAGCAGATACACCTCGCCTAGGTGCTTTTTGCCGTCGGGGAGTTCATCTTGTGCCAAAAATGCAACCTCGTGCCCCGCCTCACACAGCACTTGAGCGGCAGAGCGGGCAACTTGAGCACCCGCCGCGCCGGAATAGATTTGTTCGCAAACGAGCAGAATACGCACGCGCAACCTTTACTGAGTGAAAACACGCTCGCCAGAGCATGATGAACTTAATTTACTGCTGCCGAAGTTTACCAAAGAAATCGTGATCCCACAGACTCAGCATCCCGATATAGGAAACAACATTGCGCCAAGCCCATCATCGTAATTTAAGCCTTCATTAAGTCGTGCTGAAAAAACCGTCATAACACTTGTTATACGTGAAAATTGTACATATTTCGGTGATAGAATAGAAATCTGTAGGTATCATTTATGAGAAAGGGAATGTAATGGCTTCGAGACCAGTACCTTCTCTCGCTGTTGGTATTCCAACATACAGGCGAGAACAAGTTCTCATCAATACCATCGAGCAGCTTTTATCGCTGCCCTGTCCTGCTGATGAAATCATCATTGCAGACCAAACGCCCAAACATGAATCCGATGTCGGGATCTATCTTTCGGAAAAAGCCGCCGATAACCGCATCCACTGGATCAAACTGGAAAAGCCGAACTTATGCGCGGCGCGTAATCAGATATTGGCAAATACCCAATGCGATGTCGTGCTTTATCTCGATGATGATGTCATCATTCCGCCCAATTTGGTCGAATACCACCGCTGCGCTTATCTCGATCCGCGGGTTGATTTAATCGGCGGGCAAGTCTACAGCCGCAGCAAAGGTGTGACCTACATCTCCCCCGATGATCCCCGTGCTGGCACGTACCCGATCCGCAATATCGAGCACCGCGTCGAAAATGTGGATTACATCGGCTGTCATTACAGCGTTCGCCGCAAAGTAGCCATCGATATCGGCGGCTTTGATGAGCAAATTGTCGGCAGTGCATACTGGGAAGAAGGTGATTTTTCCGCACGTATCGTGAAGGCAGGTTATCACCTCTACTTTGATCCGCATATCTGGGTGACACATTTGCAATCGCCCTCCGGCGGCTGCCGCATTCCCAAGAACAATTTTCATCCCCAGTGGACAAAAACCATGAATTGGTTGTTGTACAAGTTCCGCTACGGACGGAAAGCCAAAGTGTCATGGCGTCAAGCAATCGTGTGTTCGCTGCGTTCCGGTCCGCTCTTGCGTGAAAACTTCTTGCGCCCTTGGCGTTGGCACTACTACTGGTATCACTATTTCTACAGCGTTATCCAAGCCTATAAACGTGCCAAATCCCCCATTCAATCACCGTTTGTTAAGTGATGAAATACCCTTGTGGAGAGATGCCGAATCTCTCCACAGACAAATCTCCGATCGGCTGGTATCCTGAACTTAGCCAGTATTCCGGCTGATTGAGTTTTCTGTGTACAGCCTTAAATGTGTAGAGAGCAAATCCCCCTCAACCATGAATACTCGAACGGCGCGTGCTTTCAACGGCATGATCACCAGCCTTATTCAATATGCTGTCCAGTCCGGGCTTCAACTTATCATGGCGCCGCTGCTGCTGCGGACTGCCGGACAAGAGACGCTCGGCGCTTATGCTATCTTGGCACAAGCGATAGGTTATATGGCGCTGGTTGATCTAGGCTTCTCCGTAGCCCTCAGCCTATTCATGGCGAAAGCATACGGCTATGAGGATCAAGGGAAACGTTTCCGAACCGTCATCACCATGGGGCGCAGTTTTCACGCCGTCACGAACACAGTTTACGCGCTCGTAGCGGTTCTGCTTGCGTTCAATATTGGACAGTTTTTCGATCTTTCCCCTGCTGTTGAAGAACAAGCGCGCATCTCCCTAGTGCTACTGGCGGGATGGGCATTCAGCCGCACCTTGATCGATGTGTACAAGTCCGCGACTGTCGCCGTTCAAGAAATGGCGTTCGCCAATATCACCTTAGCGTTAGCAAACGTCGTCCGTTTGATATCCTCACTCACCCTTGTTGCGCTCGGCTTCGGTCTGATCGGGATGATGATCGGCAACATCATCGGCGAAGCCTTTAACGAGATACGCAACTGGATTCACTTCCGCAAAAAACATCCCAACTGGGTACCGACACAATGGGGCATCCCGGATTTCGCCCTATTCCGCGAGATGTTCAGCATGGGAACGCAAATCTTCGTCATCAACGGCGCAAGCCGCTTGATTCTGCATTCGGATAATCTGGTTGTAGGCTTGTTGTTAGGCACAACCAGCGCTGCCATTTACTATTCGACCCAAATGCCCGTCACGATTAGCTGGCTGCTCATCACCCAAACGATCAATCAAGCCTCATCAGCGATTAACGAACTTTTTGCCAAAAAACAGATCGCGCAGCTTCGCAGTGCATTTTTACGACTGCACCGTTTCAGCCTGCTGATCTCGCTGCCCGTTGGTATCGGGATCGCCTTTTTACTTGAGGCGCTCGTGACGCTCTGGGTAGGCGCAGAACAATTCGGCGGAACAGCCCTCGCGTTGGCATTGGCAATCTTCGTAGTGCAGCTTCCGTTTGCGAATGTCAGCCAACAGTTCGTAATCGCCAATGGCAAAATTCGCGCCTTAAGCCTGCTCAACTTGGTTGAGGGCGTTGTCAATCTGATGTTGTCCATCGCGTTAGGGATACGTTTCGGGTTACCGGGCATCATGTGGGCAACGGTTTTTGCCAACTTGATCACCAACAGCTTTGTCCAGTGGCGCGCGACGCGCATCCTTGACGTATCGTTTGGAGAACTAATCCGCAGCGCGATTTTGCCGCCCGCCGTGATCAGTGCGATCGGCGTCGTCGCGCTTTACGCTATTCGCGCAATGATTCCGCCTGAAACATGGTTCAATTTGTTCGCTGATGGCGTGCTGTTTTTGATAGTGATCGCGCCGCTGACGTGGTTCATTGGCTTAACATCTGAAGACCGCTCCGCAGTTTTGACGATGTCCGTTGATCGCCTTAAACTCCGCCACGCGAAATAAAACAGCAGAGATACATCATGTCAGCGTGGCGGATCGAGGAATAAATCGAAGGGTTTGCGGCATTCAAAATACTGGTGCTCTGGCAGGTAGCGGGCAACCGTTCGACCGCGAAAGGTGGTTTTAATCACCACACCGGACTCGGTTTGAATGCGGATACGCCGGAGATAAGGCGCGAAAAGCCTCAGCAGCACCCGCCGAACAAGCGGAATTTGGCGCACACTGATATAGGGCTTGTGCAGAATTCGCCGCAGCATCCTTTGACCCGCACGCACCCCCCAGCCAATTTGCGCCGCAATCAATCCCCCCACCCCACCACGCACCCGCCGGGAGTGCGGCTGATTATGTACTGATTCGACACGCCCGACGATTTGCTCCGGCGTGACGGGGAGCGCATCCACCAAACGGTTGTTATCCCCGCGTGTGATCAACCCCTGCGGCGTCACGCCGATCACACGGTGAACGCTGTAGCTATGCATATCGGCATAAACCACCACGTCGCCGGGAACAAGCTTATTCACGACCGGCTGAACGACGAGCACTTGACCGGGCTTGAAGGTCGGCAGCATGCTCACCCCGTTGTACACAAACAGGCAGGATTCATCCGTCCCATTTGCATATGCAGGCGCTTCGATTGGGATAACTTCAGTTGGGGAATTCCGCATCGATCAGATTCCAAAAATCCGGTGCATTGCGCAAATGCAGTATATACCCCGGCACTTGGCGCGCAATCTGGCACGCGGTTTGAAAAATACTGCGCAGCAGCTTCGGCGGAAGGGCTGAACCGGCGGGATGTTCTTGGAACGCTTGAAACATCATTTTCGCGGTTTGTGTTTGAGTCATGCGTTCGAGATGATCGTTTGTATCCTGTGCCAGCAGGAAGATTCCGCGCAGCGGCGGTATGAGTTCGGGATGTGTAATCAACTGAGCGGGGTATGTCTGCGCCTTGCCAAGAACATACTCCCCGTTTTTTGAGGGCAGCACAAATACGCGATCCTCACCGAGTACCGGGATGCCTACTTTGGCGGTATTTTTGGCGGTGGTGCTTTTGCCCGCGCCGCTTTTCCCTAAAAAGAGAAATCCTTGATGACGCAGCGAGGCGGCGGCGGCGTGGAGCAAAATCCCGCCGCGCGGCGCGTAATATTCGGCGGCGGCGGCATCGACACAGCTCAGCAGTTTATGCAGCGCAACCGGCACGCTCGTCACGCGAACGGACGAATGCACCCACGTTGTCACATAGCGCGCGTGATCGGTCATCCCGTTCAACACACCAAAGAAAGCGCTTTGCTCAAGTCCCAGCCCAAACACAACCCGCGCGAGTGCCGCGTAATCATCTTTAAGCTGAAAATGCTGAAAGGACTCGTCAAGGTGGCTCACAACCTCCTCAGAGGTCGGCGTCAGCGCTTCGATAACGATCCCAAGCTCACCATATTGAATTATGCGGGTCGAAATGCTCATGAGAGGATGTGTGCAGGAGGTGGGTAGAAATCTCTACCCACCCATTCCATGCTGATTAGCCGAAGCGGATCGGGCTGTTTCCAACACCGCAGCCCGGAAAACCCACTGATGTAGCATTGTTGCCAATGGCACAGGCAGTTCCTAAGAAGGACTGCGCATTGTTGCCCAGCGTGCAGAAACCGCCGCCGGTGTCGCCTTGACCAGTGCTGCAGACACCCATCGCGGGCAGCGTGTTCTGGATTGATGATGCTTCCGACTTTTCGTACTTCTTACCTTTGTTGGGATCCGACATG
>CALBRY010000332.1 GCA_937927665.1 uncultured Chloroflexota bacterium | reverse complement strand
TGAAGAATTGGGGCGCGCGTGTGGATCGACCGCCCTCAGTATCGCGGCGCACAATGGACTCGGCTGCGCGCCGATCAGCCGTTGGGGGACAGCCGCGCAAAAAGAGAGATATTTTCCCAAGTTATTGAGCGGTGATTTTCTAGGGTCGCTGGCATTAACAGAACCGCAGGCGGGCAGCGATTTACAGGGCGCGCAAACCTACGCCGTCCGCGATGGCGATTCGTGGATCGTCAACGGCAATAAGGCGTGGATCACCAACGCGGGGATCGCCCCTGTAATTACGGTCATGCTCCGCACCGACCGCGACGCCGGATCGCGCGGGATGTCGATGATGCTGGTCGAAACCGATCTCCCCGGCGTGACGATTCACCCGCCGGAAAAGAAAATGGGCTTAAAAGCCTCTCCCACCTACATGATCACATTTGAAAACGTCCGCGTTCCTGCTGATTCAGTTTTGGGACCGGAGGGGCGCGGCTTGGCGCAAACCTTACAAACACTCGATAACGGGCGAATCGGCATCGGCGCGTTGAGCGTCGGCTTGGCGCAAGCCGCACACGAAGAAGCCGTCAAGTATGCGAAACAGCGTCACGCTTTCGGCAAACCGATCGCGGAATATCAAGCGATCCAGTGGATGATCGCCGACGCCGCGATGGAGATCGAAGCCGCGCGCCTGATGGTCTTCCGCGCCGCGTGGCTGAAAGACAACGGCAAGGATTTCAGCAAACAGGCGGCGATGGGCAAACTGATGGCGAGCGAAGTTGCTGAAAAAACCGCCCGCAATTCGATTCAGATTCACGGCAGCTATGGCTACAGCCGCGAATTTCCCGTTGAGCGCATCTACCGCGATCAGCGTTTGATGACGATCGGCGAAGGCACGAGCGAAGTGCAGCGCATGGTGATCGCGCGGCGCGTGCTGCAAGAAACGTAAAGCGGATCGTAAATTAAGCGGGGTACAAGTGAAGTTTCACACACTTGTACTCCGCTGTTCATTTGAGACTTATATTGCGCACCTATCCTAATGGTGATTCGATTACTGCTATAGGATGCAATCTGATGATTACCATAGGTCAGCCCGCCCCCGACTTTGAACTCTACAATCAGGAGAACCAACTCACCCGTTTGAGCCAGTTACGCGGGCGCAAAGTTGTGTTGTTCTTCTTCCCCAAAGCCGCCGAATTCAGCAGTGGATGCAACGCTCAAGCATGCGCGTTTCGTGATGAATTTACCGATTTGCAGGCGATGAATGCCGTCGTGTTGGGGATCAGCCACGATACGCCGCAAGAACTCAAGAAGTGGAAAGAGTTCAACCATCTGAGCTACGACCTGTTAAGCGATCCCGGCTACAAAGTCCACATCGAATGGGGCACGAAGATGAATCTGCTCAGTATTCTGCCCGTGCCGATGACAAATCGATCCTATTTCGTGATCGATGAAGCCGGAATCGTCATTGATATGAAAATCGGGGTCGCGCCAAAAGAAAGCGCCAAAAAAGCGCTCGAAGCGGTGCGTAAGGCTTCGCCCTCTGCCGCTGTATAGGAGAAAATCAACCGCAGAGGGAGCATAGTGTTCGTGATGCTCTTCTCTCTGCGGTGCAATCGTTCTACTACCCGCCAGAACCGATCTTGATGATTTCATCAGCGTGCGCGATCAGCGATGCCGCGCAGTTTCTAAAAAGTAAATCACCTGCTCGCGGCTCACAGTCGGAAAATCATCGATGGTTTCCCCTGTGATCAGATAGTCGATCAAATTCTGCACAGGGACGCGCGTTCCATAAAATACGGGGATGCCTCCCAGTATATCGTCAAGCTGAGACGTTGTGTCATAGATTCACGCTCGCTTAGCTTGCAGTTGACTATCCTGATTGTGTTACTTCCCGCCCAACCCACTCAGCGATACGCCTTCGACGAAATGCCGCTGCATGATCACGAACAAGATCAGCATCGGCACGGTGGCGAGAAATGACCCCATCATCAGCAGATTCCACGGCGTCGAGCGCTCCCCTTGCAGCAGCGCTACCACGATCGTCACCACCCGCACGCTCGGCTCTGTCCCCGCCACGACCAGCGGAAACAAAAAGTCATTCCATGCGGCTTGCACGGTGATCACCGCAAACGCAGCGAGCGCCGCTTGCGAAAGCGGCAGCGTGATCCGAAATAACACCTGAAGCGGATTTGCGCCGTCGATCATCGCGCTTTCTTCCAGTTCGACCGGAATTTGCATGAACGCCTGCCGTAACAGGAACATGGCGAACGCGCTAAATGTGCCGGGGACGATCAACGCCGCGAACGTATTCAACCAATCCAACTGGCGCAGCAGCAGATATTCGGGGATCAAAATCGCTTGGAACGGCACCATCAACAAGCCAAGCGACATCGCGAACAAAATATTCTTCCCCGGAAAACGAAAGCGAGCGAACCCATACGCCGCAAGCGAACACGTGATCAACTGCCCGACGGTGCGCGCAATCGTCACAAACGCGCTGTTGAGCAGATAATTATTGAAATTGGGGGATTGTTCATACAGTGCGGCGAGATTTTGCAAGCACACCGGATTTTGCGGAATCCACTGCACCGGCAGTGTATTTAATTCTTGTGGCGCTTTGCACGCCGTCGAGATCATCCAGAAGAACGGCAGCGCCATCACCACCGCACCTGTGATCAGAATCACATATGTGATCAGTTTCCACGCCGTATTGAGATCGTCGCGCAGCGCGCCCGCCTCGGCAACTTCGCTTTTGTCGATTCGACTGGTCGCGCTCATTCTGACCCGCTTTCGTAATACACCCAGCGCCGCTGTAATGTGATCTGTGCCACCGTCAGCAGCAGCGTGATTGCGAACATCGCCAGCGCGATCGCCGCCGAATAGCCCAAATCCGAATTGGTGAATGCTGTCTCGTACAGAAACAACGATAACGTTGTGGCGCTGTCGTTCATGCCGCCGCGCGTCGTACGCGCCGTCATGATGTACACCTGATCGAAAATCTGAATCGCGCTGATCACCTGCAAGATCAGCACGAGAAATGTCGTCGGAGAAAGCAGCGGCAGCGTGATATGGCGGAACATGCGAATGCCATCTGCGCCATCCATGCGCGCCGCGTCGTAAAGCTGGCGTGGGATCGCTTGCAGCCCCGCCAGAAACAAGATCATATCAAACCCGAGCCGCTGCCAGATCACCACCGCCGCGATCGGAAACAACACCAGATCGGGACGTGTGAGCCAGTTCAAGTCCTGCAATCCAATCGGCGCAAGCACATTGGCGATCAACCCGTAGCGCGGCTGAAACATCCATGTCCACGCCATCGTCGCCGCCACAGTGGATGTGACGACGGGCAAGAAATACACCACGCGGAAAAACGAACGTCCGTGCAGTTTTCGGTTGAGCATGAGCGCAACCACCAGCGAAAGCACCATACCAATCGGGATCACGACGGCGAGCAGTTTTAGCGTGACGCCAAACGCATTCCAGAAGGCAGGATCATTGAGCAGATGCTCGAAATTCCCAAGCCCGATCTCGACCGGTGGGCGGATTCCGTTCCAGTCTAGCAGCGATGTACGAAAGGCAAGAACAACCGGGATACCGAAGAAGAACAGCAAGCCGAGTACGTTAGGGGCGACCAGCGCTAGACCCCAGTACGCACGCCGCCGTGTCAGGGGGGTTTTGCCAAACAAATCCAGAAATGCTGTCATACCGTCGCCAAAGGATAGGTCGAAATGAACCGCAGAGGGCGCAGAGAACGCAGAGAGAGCCGCTTACCTATGCGCTCTCCGCGTTCTCTGCGGTTATCCATCACTTACTGAGCAGCGAGCTGTGCGTCAATAAATCCGCATGCCTGAGCAACTGCATCCGCGACCGAAACATTCAAGTCAAAAATGTTGATCACGAGTTCAGTGTTCGCCGCATCCCAAATTTCGTCGAAAACCGTCACGCCTTGCGAGTCTTCCAGTGCGTCCACGAACGCCTGAATATTGACTGTCGTATCGCCAAACGATTCGACCCATGCCTGCTGCTGCGCCGGGTTCGCCGGAGCGACACCGCCCGCATTCGCAAAGAACGCCGAGCCTTCATCGCTGACCAGATACAGAATCAGGTTTGCGGCGAGATCGGGCACATCACTATTTCCGGCGGCAACATAGCCAACCGAGTGGACGATCGAGCGGGTGCGCTCGGTTTCCGGGTTGCGCGGAAGCTGAACCACATCCCAATTGAACGTTGCTTGTTCAATTGCTGTCGGCAGACTCCACGAACCGTTTGTGACCATCGCCACGCGACCCGCCAACCAGAAGTTAAAGCTGTCGGTTGCGCTTGCGCCGCCCATCACGCTGACGCTCGGCATGTAGCCTTCGGCGTACAGCCCTTGCAAGAATTCGAGCGCTTCAATACTGCGCGGTTCATCAAGCGTGCATTCGGTACGACCCGCTCCCACCACCGGCGGAATGCCCGTGCTGGCGATGAAGTTGGTGTAACCCGCCTGATATTCGCTGTAAACCGCCGAGCCGTACACATCATTCGCCGGGTCGGTCAATGCAGCCGAAGCCGCCGCGAAGTCATCCCATGTCCATGCGGAAGTCGGATATTCCACACCTGCCGCGTCGAACATGTCTTTGTTGTAGAACACGACGATCGTATCCCAGTTGACCGGAGCGGCATACAGGTCATCTGCTTCGCCCCAACGGTACGGATCGATCATGCCCGATCCCCATAGGGTGGTATCGACGCCAAATTCGTCCCAGTACGGCTGAAGATCAAGCACTGCACCGTTTTCAGCGTAGAAGAAGAAACGATCCTGCGACACATTGAACACATCGGGCAGATCACCGGATGTCGCATTGGTACGCAGCAGAGTCCAGTATTGATCCCACGGCACGACTTCCAGTGTCACCACTGCGCCGGGGCAGTAATCCGCAACCCATGCATCAATCGACTCCTGAATGACCGCCGCCCAGTTTTCGTCCCACACACGCATCGTGAGTTCACCGGGTTCAGCACACGCCTGCGGCGCAATCGCCGGGGCATCCTGAGCGAGTGTCACGCCCGTGACGCCGAAGAACAGCGCTGCTACGAGCACGAGCGCCAATGGACGAGCAAATTTTGTCATCTTCTTTTAACCCCTCAAAAGCCTCATCGCGCGACCATAGTCCATGTCTTGCATACCTAACTATAGATCGGTTTGTGACTTTTGCCACTAGCTGGAAGGGGAGGAGAGACGACAAATACGGCAGCGAAATTCAGTTAAGCCCGCGTGCGCAGGGACACCGCGCGGAAAGCATCAGCGCGGGTTCTTGCGTATTCAAGAAGTCCAGCGCTTCCGCGTAGGAATAGAACGCACGAAACTTTGTTGGCATGCGCAGTTGAGCCGCGAACGCGCTCACGAAATGCAGCAGCAGATTTCCCTCCGGCACGATGAGGATCAGCCAACCGCGCTCGACCGAGGACGGGGTAATGATCGCCTTCAGGCGCGCCAGATTTGCCGGGTAATCTGTAACTTCTGTCACATCAATTATCGCGTGAATGCGATGAGTGGAATGTGACGCCGTATGACTGAGAATGCGGTCAACTGCTGCTTTCATTTCGCTGATATCATGCAGTGTCACCCTATCGTAGAACCGTTCAAGCAGAACATATGGTTCGTGAAGCCATGTGAGTTGGATTGTCATTGGTCATTGGTTTTTCTAAATGGTTGACACCCACAGTGTATTACAAGGAACATTCTTATGACGTGAAATTTTTGTGAAATTTATTTCCGCTTAGGGGACAAAATAAAACCGCTCCTTCAATTCCGAATTACGGTTGAGCGGCGGCGATGGGAAGTATTATTAGTTTCTGGGGAGGGTTTAGAGCACGATTGGGAGTTCTGGAACACGCTCGTTTAATATGCTGATCGCTTCTTCGAACGAAAAAGCGGTGAA
>CALBRY010000331.1 GCA_937927665.1 uncultured Chloroflexota bacterium | reverse complement strand
CCAAAATTCGCTACAATAAGGTTCATGCGGCGAAAAGGTCACAACCTTTCGCCGTACTGGTTGACGTAGAATCCAGCGAACGTTATAATCGGTGACTATTCAGCGGGGGATTAAAGGGCGATTCCATGCCGCTTCAGGGCAATATCCGAGATTTCAGCACAACGCAACTGCTCAACCTTGTTAATCTCGCTGGCAAGACCGGGACGCTTTTCATATTTGATGGCGTTCGTACAGGCGAGAAAGACGCGCTGGGCGCGGAGAAAATGGCTCCCGGCAAAGAGCGCGCACGCGTCGCGTTCAAGGCGGGCAAGCTGATCGCCGCCGCGCTGCAAAATCAGGATGGCAATTTGGTTTCCGTCCTCAATAAAGCTGGTAAGTTGACCGATGAACAAGCGCGCATCATTCGTGAGCGTGCCAAGAATACGAGCGATAAAGCACTCGCGCTCCTGCTGATCACTGCCAATTATGTGACTCAAAGGGACGTGGTGAGCGCCATCCAGCAGCATACGCTAGATGTGGTGTATAACCTGCTCACGTGGGGCGAAGGACCTTTCCGCTTTGAGGATAACGTTCTGCCGCCCTCTGATCGCATTCTTGTACCGATTGATCTGGAAAATGTGATTATCGAAGGGGCGCGGCGCATCCGCGAGATTGAGCAGTTGAATTCACATCTGCCTAATCTGGATATGGCGTTGCGGTTTCCGTCTAATCCCCGCGAGAAGTTTAAGGGTATTCACCTCAGCGTCGAAGAATGGCGCGTGGTTTCGTTTGTGAATCCCAAGAATACCATCCGCCAGATCATGAAGGCGCACAATATGTCGGAAATCGAAATCCGGCGCATTGTGTACGGCTTGGAGCAGGCAGGGCTGGTCGAACTGGTCAAACCCGCCGCTGCGGATGCGGGTACAGGCGCGAAATCGGGTACGGGCGCAGCATCCGGGCGTCCGGCGCAAACCCGTGCGCCACAGGTTCAAAGAACTGTAGTGAATAAGCTGATCGAGCGTATTCGGAACATCTAATAGGGTATCATCTCACAAGAGCGAACCGTCATGCAAACGCAAACTGTCAAGATGGTCATCACCGGACCGTTCAGCTCCGGGAAAACAGAGTTTATCCGGTCGATCAGTGAAATCGACGTGGTATCGACCGACCGTGAGATTACGTCCGAAGCCGAGCGCCAGATCAAAGAAGCGACAACCGTTGCGATGGACTTCGGTCGTATCACGGTCGATGATGATCTCGTCCTCTATCTGTTCGGGACGCCCGGTCAACGCCGTTTCGACTTCATGTGGGAAATTCTGGCGGAAGGCATGCTCGGCTTCGTTGTGATGGTCGACAGCACCAAACCGGAAACTTTCCGCGAAGCGAAAAGTATTCTCGAAACCTTCCGCGCTTACGCACCGACACCCTACGTCGTAGCCGCTAACAAGCAGGATCAGCCCGATGCGTGGAATATTGACGATCTGCGGATCGCATTACGCATCGACCCTGATGTGAAACTGCTGCCATGTGTGGCGCGCAAAAAGGAAAGCGTCAAGGAAGTTCTATTGCAACTTCTCTACTCCATTGTCGAGGAGATGGAAAGTTAAGCGCGGCGTGTGGAGGATGGGGCATGATCTGAACATGCCCTCCTGCGGCTGCTTGACGCCACTCGTCTCAATTTCAGGCTAAGGGTCGCGCGACGTGCCAACGCTGGTTACAGAGCAGGGCATCATTCATTACGAAGCATATGGGCGAGGTCGTCCCGTTCTGCTTCTTCACGGTTGGTTAAACTCGTGGGCGCTTTGGCGCAACACAATCGAGGTGCTGGGCAAAGAATTCCGCCTATATGCACTCGATTTTTTTGGCTTTGGCGAAAGCGGTGCAACTTCCCACGAGACCGAATCTGTCTTTTCAGTCAACAATTTCGTCCTCATGGTCAACCAGTTTATGGATCGCATGGGGATTGTAAAAGCGCCGCTCGTCGGGCATTCGATGGGCGGTACGGTGTCACTCAGCACGGCGATCCGCCACCCTGAACGCGTGGTCAAGGTCATCGTGATCGGGTCACCGATTCAAGGAAACTCGCTGAGTCCGCTGCTCAAGTTGGCGGCGTATCGCGGATGGGGCGGTTTAGGCGAAACCACACCGTTGGTCTATCAAGTATTCCAGCGCGGCTTTTTGCCATTTTTGCGCGTATATGCGTATCTGATGGCGAAAGACGGCAAGAGTCTAGGCGATATGCTCACGGCTGATGTTGCCAAACTGAACGCCGCGCCGTTCTTTGAAAGCGTCGCTACTCTGCGCCAAACCGATCTGCGTCCGCGTTTGAAAGAACTCAAAATGCCGATCCTTGGCATTTATGGCAAACACGACAACATCGTCCATCCAAATCAGGGGATACTGCTTAAAGAGTATCTTCCAAGTAGTTCGATTGAATGGTTTGAAGGCTCAAAGCATTTCCCGATGCTGGATGAGAAAGAACGCTTTCACACCAGTCTCCGTAATTTCCTGAATAATGGCTAAAAGAGGGGGACGCCGTTCATGCTCCGGTACGTGATCGAAGATACCCGGCACATCCCGCCGTTTAATCAGCCTGCTAGTTTGCTGACGATTGGGGTTAAACCGCTCAAAATTCATCACGAAGACCTGCTGATCAGCTATTTCAAGCGTGATCTGGGACTTGGTGGCACATTTTCGAATCGTCAGGAACTCCCGCATGTGCAGGGCGCGGCGATTGTCTACCGTGACAGCCTGTGGTTTGACGAAGAATTCTTTGCAGAATTTATGAAGCAGGCGCGCAAGACCAAAGTCGCGTGCCGTGCGGCGATTCCCATCAACGATAACGCCTACAAAACGTATACCCTGCCGCTTGCGACAACCTTTGAGCGCGGTATTGATGCGACCGGCGCGCCGGTGATCCTGCTCGATCTATGGTATTTCCCGGCGGGCTATACACCGGAAATTCGACCCGTTGTGATCACCAGCGATTCGGAAGAGATGGGGTTTTACAGCGTCCCCGACTTCATGACAATGGAGCAGGGCAACCTGACGCATTACGGGGCGCGCCGCGCGGTTGTCCAGATCGAAAGCTGGGTACACGTTTACTTCGCCAGCATTATCTATACCAACTTCGCGCGCGGCAGCAGGCTTGATCGCCGCGCTCGTGAACATAACTTCTTCGCCATCAGGTTGTTATGGCAGGCGGTTCTGGAGCAGAAGCAGATTCTTAGTACTTCTCTCGCGGTCAGGGTCGGTAAGGGAACCACCATCCATCCGACCGCCGTAATAACGGGTCCCGCCGATATTGGCGAAAACTGTTCGATTGGACCCGGCGTTTTTCTCGATAACTGCACCATCGGCGATAACGTCACAATCGATGATGGGTGCGTGCTCATGGAAAGCACCGTCGCCAACGGGTGTTTTCTTCCCTTCCGTGCCGCGCTCTATTTGACCGCTGTCATGGAAAATACGATTGTTGCCCAAAACACCTGCTTGCAAATGTGCGTGATCGGGCGCAATTCGTTCGTTGGCGCGGGGAGCACGTTCACCGATTTTAATCTGGTGGAACAGAAGCCAATCCGCGCCGCAAATATCGCGGGTGAGCTTGAAGAAGTCGGGCAGATCGTGTTGGGCAGCGCGATCGGTCACAACTGCCGCATCGGAGCAGGTATGGTCATGTTCCCCGGACGCATGATCGAGAGCGATGTGGTGTTGGTTGCCAGTCCACAGCGCCGGGTGATCAGCCGCAGCGTCACCTTTGAAGAAAGTGATCACCATTTCATCGGGGATGCGCGCTCACACCAGCGCCATTACCCCCGCTCCAACGAGAAACAAACCGAAGAAGGTTGGTAAGTCGATGATCGAAGATACATTTGCGTTCATCATTCATCCAATACAGATTAAGAAAGATGTTGCCCGAAAATACCCACTGCTTGGCAAGGTATTGACCGAAGGGCAGATCAACTTCTTCTCGCGTTTCTTCCCACCTGTTTATTTGAGCGAGATCAACGGTGTGCAAAGCGTCAGCACCGGGCGGGAGATCAAAGGTTGGTTTATCGCGTGCCCGTTTACCCCGCCAACGATGATGTCGCTTCCGGTCGAGACGGTCTATAACAAGATCGTCGCGTGCGGGCAGATGGCGGAGCAGTTGGGCGCGAAAATTCTCGGCTTGGGTGCATACACATCCGTTGTTGGTGATGCGGGCAAGACGATCGCTGATCGCTTGCAGATTCCCGTCACCACAGGCGACAGCTACACGATCACCATGGCAGTCGAGGCGATCCGCGAAGCAGCACGGGTGATGGATATTCCCATGCGCCAGTCCACGATTGCAATCGTTGGTGCCACAGGCGCGATCGGGAAAACATGCGCCGAAATGCTCGCGGGCGAATCGGCAAAGCTGATTCTCGTCGGGCGGCGGATGGATGCGCTCGAAGCAGTGCGCGAAAAATGCGAAGGCAAAACCGCGCAGGTGATCGCCACCAGTGAGATCAGCGCGATCTACGAAGCAGACTTGATTTTGACGGTGACGAGCGCGGTGCATGCCGTGATCGAACCGCAGCATCTCAAGCCGGGGGCAGTCGTGCTAGACGTTGCCCGTCCGCGTGATGTGAGCCGCCGTGTTGCCGCCGAACGGAACGACGTATTGGTGATTGAAGGCGGCATGGTCGAAGTCCCCGGTGAACACCTCGATTTTCACTTCGATTTTGGATTTCCGCCGCGCAAATCGTATGCGTGTATGGCGGAGACGATGGCGCTGGCGCTCGAACAGCGCTACGAAGATTACACCATCGGCAAAGACATCAGCATGGAGCGTGCCGAAGAAATCGGCGGGATCGCACAGCGGCACGGCTTCAAGCTGTCCGGTTTCCGCTCATTTGAGGCGGAAGTTAGTCCGGCGGCGATCATCGAAGTCAAAGAGCGGGCGCAGATTAACCGTCGCAAGTGGGCGCTGGCGTAGATCATCGTTTCACGTAAAATGCTGTGTTATACTCATGCTCGTTCGCTGAACTCACCGGAGAACGGGCATGAAAAAATTGATTTTCCGGTTGATCATTCTCACCTCGGCGCTGCTGATCGCTCTGACCGGACTGAGCCTTGCAGCGCAATCCCCGTATGCCATCCGTATCTTCATCGATAACGATACCCTGACGCTGTATATCCCCTCGGTTGGGATGGTTTCGCTGGAAGGCTTCGCCTATCAAGTCCAACGCAGCGGACAGATGGAATCGTATTCGCTTGATCAGTATGTCGGGTTTGGGATTTCTCTCAATACGATCCCGACGCCGATTTGTTTTCGACTGCGCGAGGCAGGGACGACGATCCCCCTGCCTGTCGAATGTCCACAAGCCCAGACACTGACGCAAGAACTCGCGCCCGCGAACGTGTTCTGGTACGACAGCGTGACGAATTCGCCGCGCGTGATTACGCTGACGGTAAGCAGTGTGCCTTTCGGAATCTGTCCATCGGGGATCAGCGACTGTCAGGCAGTGTTCACGCCGCCGACCGCCACCCCAACACCGCCGCCGCCCACCGCAACGCCGACTCCGGTAACGCCGACCGTGACTCACACCCCGCGTCCACCCACTGCGACGCGCACGCCGATCCCGCCAACGGCAACAGCGACACCGATTCCTCCGTTTGAGGGCGAAAACAATGATTGGACGCCGATTACCGAGACGATCAACGGGATCGAAATGGCGCTCGTACCGCCGGGTTGCTTCATGATGGGCACAGATGTACAGCCGGACGCTTCGCCCCAGCATCGTCAGTGCATCGACGCACCGTTTTATATCGGCGTGACCGAAGTCTCGATCGATCAGTACCGCCACTGCTTTGAAGCGGGAGCATGTACACCGTTCGGTGACGCGGATTTGTGGAATACATCCGATATTGACGAGTATCCGGTGCGGTTCGTCACCTACGTTCAGGCACAAGCGTTCGCCGAATGGTGGGGCGGTCGCCTGCCGAGCGAGCGCGAATGGGAATATGCCGCGCGTGGGGTTTCCAGTTGGAGGTATACGTGGCGTGGATTTGAGTGGGCACCGGAATGGGTGAACAGCGCCAGCCCGTATGACTCCTACCCAAATGCTGCCCCTGTTCGCTCGTTCTCAGTAGGCGCATCGTGGGTTGGCGCACTCCATATGATCGGGAACGTCCAAGAGTGGACACGTTCGCTTTTTGTGCCGTACCCATATGCGCCGGATGTGGTCGAAGTCGCGCCCGATGAGTCGATGAGCGATCAAGTGTTGGTGCTGCGCGGCGGCTCATATTTATCTGAAGAAGGTGCTGGGCTAGAAGCGGCTCACCGCTGGCGCGAGAGTGCCGACTACGTTGCGGAGGACTTCGGCTTACGCGTGGCGCGCGATTTTTAATCGCACCGCGTTATACTCGTGCCCGTTCGCTGACCTTACCGGAGAACGGGCATGAATCCGCAAACTCGCCGCCTCTTGAGCTTCACCGCCGCTGTGTTTATTGCCTTGATCGGGTTGAGCATGGCGGCGGGGCAGCGGTTCGCCCTCTGCATCCTGAGCGACATAGAAGGGGAACCTGCCCCCATCTTTCTCCCACCTCTAACCGAAAGTTGGGGATAGGAGGGAGAGGTTACTTTTGGATCAAGGGTCAATTCTGACAATTCCCAAAAAACCTCAACGGAAAATAAACCTGACAGGAGTAGCATCAAGCGGCATTCGC
>CALBRY010000330.1 GCA_937927665.1 uncultured Chloroflexota bacterium | reverse complement strand
CCTGCCGAAACACGGAGCTTTTCTGCTCAGGAATGATGATGCACGGCACCATACCATCACTGGCGGAGGCGTGGACGAAGTCGCGCAGCAGCCACGTTGCCCAATAGCGCCGTTCTCCGGTTTCGATGCGATACATCCGCGTCACGCCCTGTGAGATATCAACGACCGTCAGCGGATTCACCTGCCCATCGTCCCGGATCGTGACCGCAAGGTTGACCAGATCACGCAGCAGCACCTCCTCTGGCGAAAATGCGCCAATGGTATCGTCCTCGGTTTCAGTCTCAGAATTTGGGAGCAGTTCCAGCACGTTGTGGAACGGTCGCGCTCTGCTTTTTGCGTCCATGGCGTGATTTCACCGTGGCATAGAGGGCGGGGCGGGACGCATCGTGGGACGTTTTGGGCTTGGACAGGTCACGCTCATACCAGCGACCGACGGATAGATTTCGGCGCGAATAACCCGGCGAGTGTTAGGGGAAGCGCACCGAGATTAAACGCGAACAAAACGACGAACGGCAGCAAGAGGCAGAGGGCAGGAATCAGCGTAAACATCAGTACATTTCGATTGATCCCAGGTTAGTGCACAGAAGTGTAGCGTTCCCTCCCCATTTCTCGAGAGAAGCCTGAATTATCAGATCTTGAGCCGGTAACCACCCGGGTCAAGATCATAGAAGCCATGGGCACGTAGGTGGTAACGGGCATGAAGCAGAGAACTACTCTTCGGATTAGCGCACCAGTTTCGCCGCGCGAGCATGGAATTCGGTCAGCACTGCTGGAATTTTCCGGAGCGCCCGCAGCAGTTGTGCGCTGCCCATGCGGATTGTATTATGCTCCCACTGTTCAAAGGTTTGGACACCAGCACGGATCGCCAGTTTCAGTTCTCGTATCAACTCTCGATCTTCGCGTTCCAGCGAGTCACACCACATCACATATTGAGCTTCCCACTGCGATGCATCAAGCGTGAAGCGTTTCTCATCCTGCTTGAGATGCTCACGGATCGTATGACCCAACTGCTGCACCGATCGGGCTGCCGGCGTGCATCGTACCGCCTCGATTTCGGCGCGTAGCCAGTCGATATTCAAGGCGGTTTCCTCGCATAATCCGGTTGTGATCGCCCACAGCGTATGCATAGGTTCACCCAGCAGGTGATCGAGATAGTTGTTGACTAAGCGTTCATGGGCGAGGCTCAACTGCATTACCTTGTTCGGCGTCAAATGCACGTCGTCAAAGGTTTCTGCATCGGTAAGCGGCTCATTGCGGACACGGAAATCGCTCATGATCGCGTTTTCGATCTCCACAATCATGTAGAGAACATCGACCCACGCGAAAAACGCATCGCGCAGTGTGATCACCCGCATCTGCTTACCGGATAACGCGATTCCCCACACCTGACCGAATTCCGGTACGCGAAGCACGCCTAATTCGTACATGCTCAACATGGCATCGACTTCCGAATTGGTGTGATGCTCGATTTTCTGGTAGGCGATTGTGCCGTCCATCCCCGCATACGATTGAAGAATTTTCGTGCCGCCGGGGTGCATCTGATTGAATACGTCCATATCGTAGACCCGTCCGCTGATCACCATCCAATAGCCGTGATCAGTGTCGTTATGCATGACCACTTCGGAAATATCGAAGTGTGATTTACGCTGATCGAAGTGTGTCCCTGAATAGGTTGTGAAGATCTCCAGCATCAGACGATCCTCACCGATCAGGTGATACAGCAGTTCACCGGCGGCGTGCGCGCGTTCGTCCTCGGTTGCCCCTTCCACATAACGGGTCATGATAGTGCGAAGTGCGTTCAACACAGTGGATGCAAAAGCGGTGCGCCCGCAAATATACAGGAAGCCACCTTTGCCTCCTGCATTGATCGGGCGCAGCATCTCCCACAAAAATCGCGCGTTGGCTTCTTCCCCCATCACCCGATCGATATAGCCCCGTTCTCCCGGCGTAATCGCAAAGTGACCTTCCACCTGATCAAAACTCAATGCCGCATCATCACGCGAAAATGCCGCGCGTACCTGCAAGTGCCCCTGCGCAACCAGCGGCTCAAGTTCTGATGCGTAATAGAATTCATCACGGTGGCGCGTTCCAAAGAACAGCCAATTCTCCCCGGCGGCATGTTCGCGTACCCGGGCTTCGATCAACCCTCTCATCGGGGCGATCCCCGTGCCGCCAGCGAACATGACCATCGGACGGGATGCATCAACGGGAAGGCTAAAACGCGGCGGATGCACGATTTTGATCGAAACGATCTTGCTGTTCGGCGCGGATTCGCACAGGCTGCTCAAAAAGCTCGAACTGGTTCCCAAGCGGTCATCGCCGCGTGAAATGCTGCTTGTCTCGGTTGTGTAATGCAGCAGTCCGATTGTGAGAGCCAATTCATCCGGGTTTTCGTCCATTACCGATGAGATTGAGTATAAGCGCCAGCGTTCAGGCGGAATAATGCGGCAGATATGCTCATAATCCCCAACGACACCTTTCCATAATCGCTTGGGGTTGTACCCTCCAGTCGCGAGTGTTTCGAGCAGATCCCACAGTTCCCACTGATCCTCTGCCCAATGATCCAGAATGCGCCGCAGTGCTTCCTGTCGTGTGAGGGCATACAGGTTCAGTGCCGCTGACCGATCAACCGGGCGGATGCGTCCAAAGGTGAGCAGCGTTCTCAGGGGAAGTTCAGTCATTCCATGAAAGCCGCTGCGCGTATTGATGTGCCACCGCCACGCCGCATTGAGTTGAATGATCTCATTTCCGCTTGCCCGCAGCGCCTCAAGAGTCTTTTCAACCAGCGCGGGACTGTTTTCTGGCAGAATACCGCAGCGATCGCCCGGTTGATAACGAATCCCTGTATTCGCAATATCGAACACAATCCGGCGTACAACCTCGCGATCAGGATGGCTGACTGGCTCGACTCGCTTGACCATGACATGAGAGGTGGACTGTGGGATCGTGCCGTAGCGCTCCAAGCGTGCTTCTTCGAGTTCGGTTGCCATCCGATCCCAAACCCGTTCGCTGTATGAGCCGCTTGTTCCACCCAACGTTTTGACCCGCCCTGCTTTGAACGACAGATCGAGAAAGCCGTATGCCTTTAACCGGTGACGGCTCAACATGCCGTTTTCACCCGCATATGCATCGCGGACTTCTTCATAGATGCCTGTCAGGTGTGGGTCCGCTTTTTGAGCAACATAGGCTGGTACAGATACCTGTTCGAGTGCATCGAGCCATTCGCGCCAATGTTTTGGAAACCATTTACGCGTCCAGTCCGTTTGATAGCCGACGGTCGAATGATAACGTCTGCGCCCGAAGAAAATATCGAGTGAGGTGAATGACGGAATAGCAGTGCCGCTGGGACCCGGAACGCTGTTGGCAGGCTGAAACGGTGACGCAAACAGCGCGGCGGTCTTTCCCCACACCACCGGGTTGATATACAACTTTCCACTGTAGGGATTTGGGTTCACCTTCATTAAGGTGTTGAAGGTTTGGAACTTCAGCGCCGCGCTGATCGTAATGAGCGCCGATTCCAGTTCCGCAGGATCATCTTTCAGTACTGCTTCCTGTGCACGCAGCAAAACATCCATGAGGGGTGAAAATTGATACAGCATCTCGACAGGGACGGTTTGAAAACGCCGCTCATCCTCATTACCGATCATGGGAACCGCGAGCCGGAGATTCTCGGATGCGAAGGGCTGCGAGGCTTTGGGATCGATGAACAGCCAGTTGTGGCTGTTGAGGTCAATAAAGGACAGATGTGGGGCGGGGCGATCAAGCCGTTTTGTGATCTGCTCCCACGGAAGCTGGATTTGAGGTGGTATGCCGTCAGCCGGAGGTTCCGGATCGGAATACCAGTAAACATGCGCCAAAATGCTGAACAACGACGACGCACGCAGCACATATTCATCCGGTAGATCAGTGGGCAGCGCGCTCATGACAGGGAGATCAGCGACCGCGCGCCGCACGGCGAACATCCGGAAAAGATAAGGAATCTCCGCTGCGATCTGATCCCACACATGATGGCTGGACGGAAATTGATGGATCGGCTGCTGTCGCGGCAAAAATCCATGCGAATACGATAGTGACCCAAGGTTATCGTGCCCAAGCGCATCATTGGTGGCGATGGCGCTGTCGAGTACCCGTCGAGCCGGAGCGATGATCGATGCTTGACTATTCATATTGAGCTGCTCTTTTCGCTACAGCGTGCCCACTACAGCCTGACAAATATCGGTACGCCCGACTGTCCCGACAAGCCGCCCATCTTCAATGACCGGCAAACGGTGAATGTTCTTCTCAATCATCAAAGTAGCAGCTTTAGCGATGTGATCGTCAGGATGAACCACAAGCGGGGTGGTGATCACCAGCGGCGCGATCGACTTGTAACGCAGTTCGCTGCCTTTGCGCAAAAACAGGCTGAACGCTTGCTCTAGTGTGCCACCCTCATCCATGATTTCGTCAATGTCGGGCATGGCAGCCCGCAGCACATCACCCACCGAAAGCACGCCGACAAAATTGTTGTTGTTGTCGATCACCATTAAATCTCCGACACCGGAGAGTGCGATCACTTCGGCAGCACGATGCAAAGACTCATTGATACGAATGCGAATCGTGCGAACCGTCATGATCGCGCTCACACGGGCGAAGGTGGTATTCACCGCGACACGCCATTCCGCGAGTAGTTCATCGATGAGGGGGTAAAGCCGGCTTTCCGGCGGCATCCAGTCTTGCAGGGTGTATTCAATTGCTTGCGGTTGAGTGCCGGAACGGTCGATCATCAGTCTGCGAGCGGTCGGATAAACGGCGACACACTGATCGATAAAGGCATCATATCCGACACAGTTTTCAAATACGAACAACGCGACCGATTCATTTTCCCCTTGTAAGCTGGATAGTGTCGCGTAAGCATCTGCAACAGGGATTGCATGGATACGATACCCCTCAAGGTATCGATTGCGCAGCGCTTGCTCAAGCGTGCCGTCGGCAGCCGCGCTGACGAGGATGATCAAGGGTTCACGCGTCATGATCTATCCTTCGTCCGCCACTTCGAAAATTGCTTCAACTTCAACAGCAACCCCCAGCGGCAGCGAAGCAAATCCCAGCGCACTGCGAGCATGATAACCGCGCCCTTCCTTGCCGAAAACTTCCCAGATCAATTCAGATGCGCCGTTGATGACCAGATGCGCTTCCGTGAAGTCGGGTGTGCTGTTCACCGCGCCCAGCAGTTTGATGCAGCGCAGATGGTTGAGCGTGCCAGTCAGCGTATAGGCGGCTTGTAAAAGCTGAACAGCACACACACGCGCTGCCGCCTTTCCGTCTTCTACGCTAATCGTCGCTCCTAGTTTGCCGATATATCCTTTGGAAACATGCCCCGATGTGTAAATGGTGCTGCCGATACGTGTTGCTGGGGCGAGATTAGGAACGCCTTGATAAGCTGCAAGATCGATCCCAAGGGCTGCTGCGTTTTCATCTGGAGTCATTATGCTTTACCGCCAATTCATCACCAGGTGAACAAGAACTAAAAGGCTGTGTTATGTATCTGTCGGTTTACGACGGATGACATCAAGCTGTGTGTTCAGGGTGCTGACCAGATGACCTGTATCTGTCCCTACCCCTACAAATGTAAAACCATCGTTCGCCCGTGTTTTGGCAGATTCGGCATTTGGGGCAATCGTCCCATAAGGGATACCGCGCCGCTGACACGCGGCTTTCACTTTTTGCACCGCTGTTTGAAATGCAGGTTGATCGCTCCATAAAGCAGGCGGCAGACCCAGCGAAAGATGCAGATCGAATGGTCCAACGAATACCATGTCGATTCCGGGTACGTCCAGAATCGACTCAACATTCTCGACCGCTTGCGCCGTCTCGATCTGTATCGCGACCAAAATGCGATCGTTTGCCTCTCGCAGATATTCTATGTGGCTTACCGTGCCAAAACTGAAATGCGGGAGCAGCCCACCTGCGCCGCGCTCCCCTTGTGGAGGATAGCGTGAGAAGCGAACAACGCTCGCCGCATCTTCAGCCGTATTCACCATCGGGACGATGATCCCATGTGCGCCCGCGTCGAGTGCCTGCTTGATCTGGTCGATGCTGCCATGTGCGACACGGGCAAGAGGCGTACATTGACCGCCGCTCACATCCGCAATCCCGCTGAGCATCATCGAGGCGGTCGAAAGATCAAGCGGACTATGCTCCATATCGACCAGCAGCCAATCAAAACCTCCCTGCATCGCAATAATCCGGGCAAGATGGACACTATGACTGGTCAGCCATAAACCGAAGGTTGCGTGTCCATGACGTATCTGGTTGAGTGTATGATTTTCTCTCACGTGGCAGCCTTAAGTGAAGTTTTTCATGTGAATACGCTGAATCACAAGTGTAGTGACGCGCGTGTTTTACACAAGGTGGCACAGGGATTAATAAATCACCGAGGCTTAGTGTTTGGGCATGTGAGACAAAACAGGAACATTAGAAACGCCGCATACAGCGGGCGGTTATCACAGGTTTTGGACTGGCTCGGTCGCGTGGAGGGGAGAATGCTTACATTTACCTTGTGACAATTTACAGACACGCGGCGCGCATAAACGAAACAGAGAATGGGCGTTATCCGCTAAGGGGATGCCCGTTTTTTATTTGGGTTCGGCACAAACCCGCAGTAAATGGGTATCGGCGCTGGCTCTGTGCGGTCATACTATGCGCATAGTTCTTGACCAGCATCCCCAAGGAGTGCCGCATATGGCAAGTGTAGACGTACGTCCCCCAAAATGTCAGGATCGGAACTAGGTTCTGTTGCGAAGCTGGCGAAGCCCCTCTATGAGGGATTTCGGTATTCCATTAGGGATATCGGCAGATGATCAGCAGTGCGACTGAACGAACTACCAGTTAAACTCGATGGCAACGGGAATGCGTTCCGCATAAAAGAGCAGCGTGAGCCGTCATGATGTTACTCCTTCATTGATCACGGTTTGAAGCCATTCTTCGCCTTGCTTTCACCTGTCGACTGGTAAAACTTGCTCAGGTCTTTGCCGCTCGGTACCTGCACGCCCTTGACTGCACCGGAGAGCGTCGCTAAATGTGCCACTGCCTCTGCCCCCGCTGCATCGGCATCCATACAGGCGATCACGCGCGGGACACTCAATAGCGATCCATACCATCGGCGGTCGATACGGGCATGGCTGGCGCTCCCGATCGCCGCCGCTCGCGCGAAGTTGCCGCATATCTGCCAAGCAATCAGCGCGTCGAACTCTCCCTCAGTGATGATGAGCGGCATCCCCGGAAGGATGTGAGCGGCTAAATACAGGCAACCGCGAATATTGCCGCCGCTCACCTGCTGGTAACACTGCTCGCCCGCCGCCCTTTAATGCCCCAGACGTCATCTCCAACAATCTACGGGATGACGATGCCACACGGCACATTCAAGCCGTCGATCTCCCGCCATGCTGTTGGCGCGCCGGGATGTATCCCAGTTGAGCAAGCCGAATGGTGTTTTCGCTCAAGCCGCGCTCCCAGATCAGATAACCCCACGTGCGCTGCCATTCCGGCGACTATAAACGCTCGCACGCTTCATCTATAATATGTCGCGCTTTCGCCTGCCACTCCGTGTTTGGAGGCTGCGCTATCGGTTCGGGGGTGCGATGCGAGCGCTTTTCATGTGGCTCACCTCCCTGCACGAGAGAAACTTTCGTCATAACGCTTTTGAGGAAAGTTCGGCGTGGGTGACCCGGTAACCTCGTGCGTTGCGCCCACCGGTTTTGCGCTCAGCAATCTCAATGACCCCATCTTCGATCAGGGCTGCCAGCGTCGCGTCGACTTCCTTGCGTGACTTCACGCCAGCACCGCGCAGGATGTCCCGCGATGAAGTCCAGTACTTTCTTCTCATTCTTCACATCCACGCCGATGCTCAGTTCATCGAACAGGCGATGCACCGACGCGCGATACTCCTCAGCGAGCATCTGTCCCCGCGCCCAGTGGGCTGTTGTGAGGCGCGGCGTGTTGTGCATTCCTTCATCTGCCCAATCCATGATCGCTAGGATTAGTGTCAGCTTGAGCGCCATCGTTGAGAAGCGTCTGTAGTTACCACGCAGTCGATCATCGAGGTTGCGGCGCGGGTCGGTCATGTTGTGGAGCGCGGCGTATTAGGCGCTGAACAGATCAAAACCGCTCGATCCATGGGGCGCTGATCGTGCAGTGCGAACTCGTCAGGCGGCATCGGGAAGGCGTTGTACACGTGCAGCAGTTCATGTAACAGTAAAGCGTCGCGATTTGTCATTCAATGAGGAACAGGAGTTCAGAAGATGCAGAAACGTAAACTGGGGAACAGTGGTCTGGAAGTCTCCGCTCTCGGTCTGGGCTGTATGCGCATGACCTTCGGCGATGCACCGATTGGCACGCGGCAGGACATGATCGAATTACTGCACACCGCCGTTGACCGAGGGATCACTTTCTTCGATACGGCGGAAGTTTACGGTCCGTTCACAAATGAAGAACTGGTCGGCGAAGCCCTTGAACCCTTCAAGGGTAAGGTGGTGATTGCCACCAAATTTGGCTTCAAACATGATGGCGATCAGGGACCTTCTCCCCGAAGCGGTGTAGACAGTCGCCCCGAACAGATCAAGCGGGTGGCTGACGCTTCGCTCAAGCGACTGCGGGTGGAAGCGATTGATCTGTTTTATCAACACCGCCCTGATCCGAATGTCCCGATTGAAGAGGTGGCAGGAGCCGTCAAAGACCTGATTCAGGCGGGGAAGGTGAAGCATTTCGGACTCTCGGAGTCGGATGCTCCGACCATCCGCCGCGCTCATGCCGTTCAGCCGGTCAGCGCCTTACAAAGCGAGTATTCGATCTGGTGGCGCAACATTGAACCGGAAATCCTGCCGACGTGTGAAGAACTCGGCATCGGGTTAGTTCCCTACAGCCCGTTGGGACGCGGGTATCTGACTGGCAAAATCGACGAAACGACGACGTTTGCCGAGAACGACATTCGGGCGCGCAATCCGCGCTTTACGCAGGATGCCATCAAAGCTAACCGTGCGGTCGTTGA
Source organism: uncultured Chloroflexota bacterium (assembly GCA_937927665.1). GTDB lineage: Bacteria > Chloroflexota > Anaerolineae > Aggregatilineales > Phototrophicaceae > Flexifilum. The sequence continues at coordinate 3,802 of CALBRY010000330.1, read as the reverse complement.
CCTGTTGGAGCGGATTGGCGCTGTGCATAACGCTACTCCCGCCCAGATCGCGCTGGCATGGCTGCTCGCGCAGAAACCGTGGATCGTCCCGATTCCCGGCAGCCGGAAACTGGAACGGCTGGATGAGAACAACGGCGCGGTGAATGTCAGCTTGAGCACTGCTGACATTGCGGATATTGATAAGGCGATGGCAGCCATCAACGTCATCGGGGATCGGTACTAGCACGAGGAGAGTTCAATCCAACGGCGATCACGGAGCAAGCGCACAAAAACCATGAGGAACTGTTTCCGGGGCGGGTTTCCACGCTGGCAGTAGCCCATCATCGGCTATCCCCGCACCCTTAACGCCCTGCGCGCCATCGATGAAGTGACGCGCGCCTGAGCGCGAGTGTGTCGAGCACGTCAATCCGTCGCTGCGGAGTTCTCCCGGCACACGTTGCGGAGAACTCCGGTATGTATACACAGCGCAGGTGAGGAAGCAAATCGATTACTGGCGGAAGCGCTTTCCTTATAATCCGCATGTGCTCGCTTATATGCCCCGGCGCATGCCAATTCCGTGTGAAATGCCTGATTTCATTTCTTTCGATGATAAGACGGAGGCGTTGAGCTGCACCTCTGGACAAAGACTACCGGCGATCGAGAAAACGGCGGGCGTTCAGTCTGCTTTGGCAAGTCAGCAGGTAATCGACAATTTTCTGATGAGCTTCACCCCAAGTAGTGGTTCTTCCGCAATTGATGTAGAGCCAATCTGATGCGAAAAAACATTTCTGAAGATTCGCTTTACTCACGCCTCACTTTCCTGTGAGTGAAAGTTATGAACTGCGAGTTTTAACAGACTTTGCGGATGAGCCATTTACCGGGGTGAAGCTCAGCATCGACATGACGCTGATCTAGGCAGCCTGTTTTTCCAGATCAAGCCGACGCAGAAGCTGGGCATTGAGCGCGACAACTATGGTACTGAGCGCCATAAACGCCGCTCCGACGGCTGGCGACAGGATGAAACCGATGGGTGCAAGAATGCCCGCCGCTAAGGGCAGCGCGATGATGTTGTACCCTGTCGCCCAGATCAGGTTCTGGATCATCTTGCGGTAGGTGGCGCGGCTGAGTTCAAACACCTTGACCACATCCAGCGGATTGCTCTGCACGAGGATAATCCCAGCAGATTGAATTGCCACATCGGTGCCGCTGCCGATAGCGATTCCAATGTCAGCGCGAGTGAGGGCAGGGGCATCGTTCACACCGTCACCCACCATCGCCACTTTTTCCCCCTGTTTTTGCAGGTCGGCGACCTTCTGGTCTTTGTGTTCCGGCAGCACTTCAGCGAACACAGTATCAATGCCAAGCTGACGCGCGACGGCTTCCGCGACGGAGCGACTGTCTCCGGTGAGCATCGCTACCTGAACGCCCAACGCGTGCAGTCGTTCGACTGCTTCACGACTTTCCCTGCGCACGACATCTGCTAATGCGAACGCGGCTGCGAGTGTGCCTTCGACGATCATGTAGACAACCGTCTGCGCGTTGGCGTCCGCCTGCTCACGGAACTGCGCCATTTCTCCCGAAAGTTCCAGCTTGAGCATGTCGAGCAGCCGCGGACCCCCGACGTAAACAGGCTTGCCGTTTGAAACTGCCTTGATCCCGCGTCCTTTGATCGCTTCGAAGTTGCTGATGGGTACAGGTTTCACGCCGCGTTCTTCAGCTTTTGCGCGGATACCGCGTGCAATCGGATGCTCTGAATCCCCTTCAACCGCCAGCGCCAACGCTAAGGCGCGTTCCTCTGTCCAGCCTGCCGCGACAGTTATTCCGACCACACCAAAACGCCCCTCAGTGAGTGTTCCGGTTTTGTCGAAGATAACAATATCGATTGTCCGTGCTTCTTCTAATGCGCGCCGATCACGTACGAGGATGCCATTTCGCGCGCCCATTGCCGTGCTGATCGCCACAACCAGCGGAATCGCCAGCCCGAGCGCGTGTGGACATGCGATCACCAACACTGTCGCTACCCGCTCGATGACTTCGATATTGAAGCCCGTCGCCAGCGTCCACGCAATGCTTGTGAGGATGGCGACCGCCAGCGCGATATAGAACAACCAGCCTGCCGCGCGGTCGGCTAGGATCTGCGTGTTGGATTTGCTGTTTTGCGCTTCGTTGACGAGCCGCATGATTCCTGCCAGCGCAGTGTCTTCTCCCGTTGCTGTGACGCGCACACGTAGGCTGCCATCACCGTTGACGGTGCCGCCGATCACACGGTCGCCGGGCTGCTTCTCGACCGGTTTGGATTCGCCCGTGATCATGGCTTCGTTCAGCGACGACTGTCCTTCGACGATTTCACCATCGGCGGGGATGCTCGCGCCGGGACGCACTAAGACCAAGTCACCGTTCTTGAGTTCAGATACGGCGACCTGTTCGATCTCGCCGTTCGAACTGATTCGCTCGGCTGTATCGGGCATGAGCTTCGCCAGTTCGTTGAGCGCGCCTGAGGCTTGACGGACGCTGCGCATCTCTAACCAGTGACCGAGAAGCATCACATCAATCAGCAGCGCCATTTCCCAGAAAAAACTCACGCCTGAAGCGGTCACCAGCGCGAATAAGCTGTAACCGAGCGCAACCGTGATCGCCAGCGAAATGAGCGTCATCATCCCCGGTGTGCGAGTTTGCAGCTCTGGTACTGCCATCTGTAGGAAGGGGACACCGCCGTAGGCGAAGATGATGAGCGAGAAAAGCGGCGCGACCCACTCGCTTCCCGTGAATTGTGGCACGGAAAAACCGAACCACTCTTGAATCATAGGGCTGTACAACAGCACCGGAACAGTCAGCACAAGGCTGACCCAAAAGCGGTTGCGGAACATAACTTCGTGACCTGCGTGCATCCCACCGTGTGTGGTGGTATGAGCGCTGTGAGACGTACGCTCTCCTGCCCCTTCGTGACCGTCATGTTGGTGATGCATCACGTCAATCGTTGAAGGCATATGAGGATGCTCATGCCCATCATAGATGGTATTTTCGTGCTCCATCGCTTATTCCTCTTGAATTTCGGTTTTCGCTTATAGGTTCATCCTAGCAGGGGGATGTATTCGAGCACACACGTCATCTGGCGCGTTTTTTCAAGCGATGAAAGTTGACATGATTTCGCGGAACTGCGCACAAAATCGACAGAATATAGCTAGCGCCTGCGTCCTGCGGTCACGTTTTGAAGCCATTCCTTCACTGTATTTTCACCTGCCTGCTGGTAGAACTCATTCAGGTCTTTGCCGCTCGGCACTTGCACACGCATTACTGCTCCGGAAAGCACGGACAATTCCTCTGCCGCCTTTGCTCCAGCTGTATCGTACAAGCGATCACGCGCGGCACGCCCAGCAGTGCTCCCGATTGCTGCCGCTCGTGCGAAGTCACTGCCAACCTGCCACGCGATCAGTGCATCAAACATTCCCATCATCGTCTCGGTATGTCCTTCCATATACTTCTTCGGAATGAGCATCTTGCTCGCTTCGTCGATCAGGATGCCGAAAGCGTGCTGCAAGGTCTTCGTTGCGCTGCTCGAACGGCGGCAGTTTGTCATAGTTCGATGGCTTCTCTCCTGCAAGTTTGGCAACGAGCATTTCGGGGGAGTTCGTCGCAGGAAGCAGCAAATGCGGCATCGTGTCGCGTACTATATCGGTGATCGCGTTCAGCCCGGTTGATTTCTGATAGTAGGTGGTTGGCGCGCCCCACAGGTAGTACAACCCAGACGCAGCACGCAGGAGGCGCGTAATCTATCGGGCAACTGTGCCGCTTGGGGCAGTGGCGGTACATATGCTTCCTCTGT
>CALBRY010000329.1 GCA_937927665.1 uncultured Chloroflexota bacterium | reverse complement strand
GTCGGGGAATTGGTGAAAACCAACGTGCTGCGACCGGACGCGAACGGAAGGTCTTTCAAGGGTGTTGACTGCGAGAAAGCATTGTAAAGTTCGGCGATCAGGGTTGTGCCATTTGGATAACGATCATCGGGTTTTTTCGCAAGCGCCCGTGCGATCACCGCGTCAAGCTGAGGCACAGGGGCATTCAAAAGCTGCGAGACGGATGGGATTGGCGCGTTTAAGTGCTTCATCATGACTGAAACAGAACCCAAATCCTCGTATGGGGTTTGCCCCGTAATCATCTCAAACAGCATCACGCCAAGCGAATAGAGATCGCTGCGTGAATCGCCGGGCTGTCCTGTCGCTTGTTCTGGAGACATATAGAGGGGAGTTCCGGTCGAAATCCCTTCCTGCGTGAAGCGCGTCCCTTCGACCATGCGCGCGATGCCGAAATCGGTCAGCACTGCGTCCCCTGTCTGGGTGATCAGCACGTTACCCGGTTTTACATCGCGGTGTACTGTTCCCTGCTCATGCGCGTAGTCGAGCGCATCCGCTGTGTTTGAAACAATCCGCATGATTTGATCCGCTGGGAGGCGTTGTTCGATGCGTTTTGCTTCCTCAAGTAGGTCACGGAGTGATCGACCGGGTATGTAGGACATTACCATGTAATACAGGGGGAAACCTTCACGCTCGGTCACATCGAAATCATAAACCTGCACAATATTGGGGTGATTCAGCCGAGCGATAAAGCGCGCTTCGCGGATGAAACGTTCTTTAAAGTTGGGGTCATCCGCCAAATGATCATGCAGGATCTTAATAGCGACAGGGCGTTCGAGGACGGTATCCCAAGCCTTAAAGACGCGCGCCATACCCCCTGCACCGATGCGCTCCTGCAATTCATAACGGTTGATACGGCTGTTGATAAAGTCGTTCATGAGCATCTCTTACAGGCATTCAGCGGCGCTCCACCTGTATATTATGAGACTTTTCCGTCCTTCCCGCGATCTTGTTATCAGACTATCACATAGTGCGTATGCCAGCGCAGAAAAAATCCCAATGCTATACTCCCTTTGAAGGATATAGCTCAAGGACAGCGCCTATGCCGGCTCAACTGACCAACCGTGCGGAACGACTTGCCCAAATCGAGCAGCTTCTCGCAAAAAATGTGCGAGGGCTGCGCGCTGTCGAAATCGCAGAAGCATGCGGCGTTGACCGGCGTACGATTTACCGCGATATTGCGCTATTAAATCACGCGGGTGTGCCAGTCGCGCAAGAATACGGGCGCTTTTATCTGGATCGGGATCAATATCTCGCCCGCGTCCGCCTGACGTATGCCGAGATCACAGCCCTATTTCTTGCTGCATTAGTATTGACGCGTCAATCGCGTTATTTTAACCCTCATCTGATCGGCGCGGCACATAAACTGCTTCAAGCACTTCCGGATACGCTGCACAGCCCCGCCGAAACCCTATTACAGTCGCCTGCGTATACATCATTGGATGTCGATCACGCTGAACTTCCGCTCGTGCTGGTGGTTGATACGGTGATTCGCGCATGGACAGAGCGCCGTCCGCTGCGGTTGGTGGTTATGCAGCGCACAGGTAAACCACGTATGATCGATATAGCGATTTATGTCGTGGATTCGAAGCCAAACGGTACACTCTACGCGGTCGGTTTTGACGCGATTTCGGATCAGATTTGCAGCGTCAAACTAGAACGCATCCGGCGAATACGGCTGCTTTCGGGAACCTATCAAGTTCCCTCCACATTTGATGCACAGGATTACATCTGGAAACGTCCGAATTCGTCCAACGGGAGTCGCGGAACCTCGTCTGAGCTTTCCTGATAGAGAGGATTTGGAGTGGTGAGTAAACGTCATTTGATCTGGTGGATAGGCATGCTTTGCCTTCTGCTAGGTGTCCTTCCAGTTAGCGCGCAATCGCGTTCGGTGTACTGGGAGCGTTGGGATGTGACGATTGATCAAGTGGATACAGAAGAAAACCGCTTTCGCGTCACAGAGGAGTACGACATTAGTTTTTCGGGGACATTTCGATTTGGATCGGCAGCTATACCGCTGAACCGACTCGACGATATCGATGATGTTGCGGTCTACGAGGATGGTGAGCTGCTGCGGGAAACCCGATCTTGCACGGATGCCGCCGGAACTTACTGTGTCTTTATCGAAGACGGCTTTCTCAACATCACCTACAACTTTTTCCGGTCGCTCACCAATACACGCCAAACGTTCACAATCGAATACACGGTTTATGGTGCGATCCGCGTGTATGAGGGCGGCGATCAGCTCTGGTGGGATGCAATCCCTGAAGAGCATTATGGGTTCCCGATCGGTGCATCGACTGTAACAGTTGAACTGCCGCGCGGATTTGCTCCTCGCGAGGGAATAGACCCGGTAGAAAGCTACGGTGTTCCGGCAGATATCACAGTGCGCGGCACGACGATCACCGCAGTGGCGACTCAGCCGCTGGATGGGGATGATACATTTTCGCTGCGCGTGCAGTATCCGCACGATCCAAACGCTGAAGCAGCAGCATGGCAAAGCGATTTCGATACCCAGCGAATCTACGAAGAGACAACTCAGCCGCTGATCAGCTTGGGTGTGATCGCGCTTTCGCTGCTGATCGGGATCGGTTTACCGTTGTTTATCTATGTTCAGTATCTCAATCGTGGGCGCGATCCAAAGATTGGCGTTGTGCCGGAGTATCTCAACAGCCCGCCCTCCGATCTGCCGCCTGCGCTCGTGGGTACGCTGGTCGATGAGAAGGCTGATCTACGCGATGTGATGTCCACGATTATTGATCTGGGTAGTCGAGGTTATCTCGCCATCGAGGAAACCAAGACTCAGGGCTTGATGGGAATCGGCAGCGCCAGTTCGTTCACTTTCAAACGCACTGATAAAGCGATTGATGGACCTGAACTTCGCCCGTATGAAAAACGGTTGTTGAATAACCTGTTCGCCGGTAACGCGCTGGAACGGTCGCTGGATTCCCTCAAGACGATTTTCTACACGGTGATCGCCCAGATGCAAGCGGACTTGTACACGCAGCTTGTGCAGGAAGGGTATTTTAAGAGCAACCCGAATAACACACGCGGCGGATGGTATATTCTTGGCGTTGCACTGTTATTCGTTGCTGGTTTTGGTTTCTTCGCTGCAATGGGGGCGATGGATATTTCACCCTTCTTGTTCTGTATTCCGCTGGCAGTCGGTTTGGGCGGTATCGCGGCGTTTGTCGCCGCGCCTGCTATGCCAAGCCGGACGCTCAAAGGCGCGGAAGAATCGGCAAAATGGAAAGCATTTGTCGAATACCTGCGCAACCTTGAGAAATACGGTGATGTTGGCTCGGCGGCAGCCCATTTTGATCAATATCTTGCCTACGCGGTTGCCGCAGGCATTGATCGTACATGGGTGAGTCGCTTCCGTCAGACCAACACGTATGTCCCGATTCCGACGTGGTATTTCCCGACTTATATCGGACGGTATCGCGGGGGATTCCGCGCAGGGAGTCCACTCCCCGGCGCCCAGATGGTTGATTTTGGTCGCGGCGGACTGCCGGGTGACTTGGCGCGCGCCGGCGGCGGATTTGATCTCGATAATGTTGCAGGCGGCATCTCCGAAGGACTAGAGTCGATTTCCAGCGGCTTGACGAATATGCTTGAGAGCGCGGGGCGAATCATGACCAGCACGCCGCAACCGCCGCCCGGTTCTTCAGGCGGTGGCTACAGCAGCGGACGCTGGAGCAGCGGCGGACGGTCGTTCAGCGGAGGCGGTTCACGCAGTGGTGGTGGGAGCGGCGGTGGTCGTCGTGGTTTTGGTTGATAACAAAGGGAGCGGATAGGAATGAACGGCAGCCGTCTTTCCGGCATCGTGTTGAGCATCATCGGACTTGGAATCGCGGTGATCGCGGGGCTTTTCTTGGCGAGTCAGGTTAGCGCGGGTGATTTAAGCGGCGGCGGTGCATTGGTGGGCGCGATGCTCGCGTTTATCCCGGTGGCGCTTCTGCTCGGCTTCGGCGTGTATTTGTTCTTGCGCGGCGGTTCCGAGGCAAAAGAAACATCCACTATGCAGCAGCAGCGGCGCATTCTTGATATCGTGAAAAGTCGGGGACAAGTCGCCGTAGCCGATCTGGCGCTCGAAGTTGGCGTACCCGTGAATACGATTCAAGACCTTGTGCATCAATTGGTTGGCTTGCAGGTGTTCAGCGGCTATGTCAATTGGCAGGAAGGTGTCTTGTACTCGGATGATGCATCGAAACTGCGTGACTTGACCAAATGCAAGAACTGTGGGGGGGATATCGTGCTTGTGGGAAAAGGCACGGTCGTCTGTAAGTTCTGCGGAACGGAATATTTCCTCACCTGAGCTGGGTTAACCTCAGGATTAGGGGATGAGGCAGAACGAAAGTAAGGTATAGATCAAACAGCGCTACCATCACGAAAGGGAGACCATGTCTGACCTGTACGAGAAGATTGTGAGCGAACGCGGCAGTTTTGAGCGGTTGATGGCACGAATCCCCGGTTTTCGCGGGTATTTGGATAAGGCAACCCGCCGCACCGCCGATCAACTCCTGCGCGATTTTGTTGTCGGGCGAATGACGCAGCGTGTGCGCCGCTTTGCTGATCTGGAGCGGCGTGTTCTTGATTTGAGCGATGGATTCTCGATGATGAGCCGAACAAGTCAGGTCAAGTCGAAATTGCAGCTTTACCGCGATAAATTCAATGCGGTGACACCCGGTTTTTCTGGTTTCGCCGATGCGGTCAAGGTGGACGAAGAAGCGCTCGAAAGCCTGTATGCGTTTGATGAGGCACAGGTGCGTTATGTCGAGCAGTTCGACGGTGCGCTTGATGTCCTTGATCAGGCGATCAAGGCGCGTGCCGGGCAAACACAGCCCGCCGAAGGATCAGCAGTCACAAGCGTTGAAGATGCGCTTTCGGCAGTGGAAGGTGTTGCGGTTGAAGCGCTGGATTCACTCTCCTTGCGTGACAGCGTTCTCACGAATCTCAGCAAGGTACATGGCGGCTAGCACGTGCATTAACGAGTTCATCCCAAAAGGAGCAGGGAATGCCACGCATTATTGATGTTATCGATCACGCAGTTGTGTCCGATGAGGAACTGGTCTACCGCGAGCCACAACAGGGAAGCGGTGATTGGCGTATGGGGTCACAGGTGATCGTCGGGGATAGTCAGGCGGCGGTCTTTGTGCGCGGCGGGCAGGCGCTTGATGTGCTGCGTGCCGGTCGCCATACACTTTCGACCGCGAATCTTCCCATTCTGTCCGGCTTGATTGGGCTAGCAACGAGTGGTCGAACGCCTTTTACGGCGGATTTGTACTTTGTGAATTTGCGCGATCTGCCGCAGGTGGGTTGGGGAACGAATCCGCCGATTGTGTTGGAAACGCCGGGACGCGGTCTGGGCGTGGTTCTTCTGATTACGCATGGCATCATCGATATTGGGATTGATGATCCGGCGATGTTCGTTAAGCAGTACGGGATGAATCGTCCACAGGTGCGGTTAGGCGATATCCGCGACCGGATTCAGAGTGCACTTCTGGGTGATATTGCTGAATTGATGATGAAATCCGGCGCGCAAAGTGTGATGGATGCCAACCGCGTTCTGAGCGATCTTGAAGGCGCGATGCTGACGACTCTCAGCGATAAGTTCGCAGCACTCGGACTCCGCATTAAGGCGTTTGAGTCGAAGCCGTTCACCGCGAAGGATGTCACACTGGAAGAACTGCGTAATTACATCAGCCTTGAGGCTTATGAGCGCGTCCAGCGGCTTAATATCGCGCAGAAAGCCGCCGAAAATCCCGGTATTGGCGGTGGCTTGGCGAGCGCTGGTGTCGGATTCGGCGTTGGTCAGCAGCTTGGCGCGGCGATGAACCCCGATATGGCGGATATGCAGCGTCAGATGGCAAGCCAGCAGATGGCAATGCAGCAGATGATGATGAATATGATGCAGCAGAACCAGCAGGGCGGCGCAGCAGCCGAACAGCCCGCCGCAAGCGCCCCTGCTGCACCGCAATCGAAAGAGCAAATTCAGGCGATGCTCGATGCACTGGATATGAAGCTCGCGAACGGCGAGATTACGGAAGCCGCATACAACAAACTCGTTGAAAAGTGGCAGAAACGCCTTGACGAGTTGAGCGGCTAAGGCAGTGTGAGTTCATCAAGCGTGTAGCTGTCCCCATCGCCTACGGGGAGACGCACGTTCGCAGCCGGGTCATACCAGCCGATTACCAGTTGGTATTGTCCCGGCGGCACATTCTCCAGCGGAATTTCAAACACATCCCGATAGACAGTTCCTACCGTCCAGAGCGTTGTGTTTGCACGCCCATTTTGCGGCTCTTGATCATCCTGTGACCAGAGCGGTGTTCCTGTCCCCGGGTTTATGTCCCCTGTGAGATGGACAAACACCGTGAGAGGCACGTCTGATGTGTCGAGCGGCTGCCAATAGAGCCAGAGTGGAAGTTCTCCGGTAGGCTCAGGCGGGAAAATTCGATAACCGACAAGCTCTACGATATCGCTAAACTGCGCGATTGAGCCGCTGATTTCGTCCGGGTCGACGTTCCAGCGACGGTATTCGTCGGCGCGAAGCCCGCCGACGATCGTATCGCGGACACGCTGCATGTTCGCATTGAGCCATGTATCCACAACGGCGCGATTCTCCCACTCTGGCGGTTGCGCGATTACCCACAGACTTGAGGCAGTTTCCGCGTAGTGTGCGAGCTCGCCTTCGATTTCTTCGGCTGATTGGCGTGGATTAGCGGGTAACCTCAGCGGTTCGGATGGAACACCATTTTCATAGTCATAAAGCGTATAGGCTTCGTCGGCGGCAGTTTGGATCACTTGCGATGTAGGCTCAACCGCAGTGGCAAGGTAGACGGTTAAAGTCCTCCAATCGGGGGATTTCGCATAGTCACTAAGGAAATACCTACCCAAAACAAGCTGATTTATCACCAACACACCAAAGAACACTGCAAAGCTAAATACCTGCTGCATCCGACTATGTGATTGTCTTCCTACAAGGTACGCAATCAACACAACATACACTGCACTGACCATCAGGACATAACGTGGAACAAATACGTTCAATCGCAGTGATACGAGCCCGATCAACACAAGAGGAACTGTTCCCAAAAGGAGAAATAGCACCCATCGTCGATCGTCACCCTGATGCATTTTCCAAACAGCCAATCCCAACAACACCAACAGGATTACTGCTATCACTACTGGAAATGTCATCACCTCGCCAAACACCAGCGACGGAATAAACCATGTCACCAACAAGACTGGCTCAAAATGCCCCGCCGTGCCGCCATAGCCGCTTCCAAATAGCAATCGAGACTGCAAGAACCATGGCGCAAGCGCCAGCGCGATTACAACCAGCGCCGCGCCCCACTTGATGAGCGTTTGACGGCTGCGGTGGTACATCACCAGAACATACACGGAGATCAGAGCGATTGAGAACAGCTCAAGATAGTAGATATACGCCGCAAGTACCGCCGCGCCGATATACAGTGCCCAATCGAGGCGGCGCCCTTTCTCTAGGGCGCGGAGCGCGAACCACAGCGCCATCGGACTCATCACCGCCCAGAGGGCATAATTACGGGCATCTTGCGCGTGCCAAATCTGATTCGGATGTACTGCCCAGAGTAAGGCGGCAACCAGACCAACACGCGTCCCCCCGACCCGCTTTCCCAATCCATAGAGGATTGGCACCCCTAAGGTGTTAATCAATGCAGGTAGGAAACGTACGGTGTATTCGCCTGTACCAACGAGTACCCCCCATATATGGAACAGCACATAGGCAAGCGGTGGCTGTGGATCAACGGTTGCAATGTTGTTGAGCGTCTGTGTAAGCGGCTCCCGCACCCAGTGGAGCAGGGTGAATGCCTCATCCCCTCGAAGCGGCACGCGGTTAATCTCATAAAAGCGGAGGAGCGCCCCCATTAGGATAATCCCTATCAGAAGTGGGAGCGCCATTTGCTGCTTTGATTTCATCGTAGGTGTGTTCTAGCGATGGAGCGTCGCGACTTCAAACTCGCGAATTTGCTCAGTAGTGAGGACATCTTTCTTCATCCCTTCATGCGCTTGCCATTCATCACGCAAGAAGTCCTTTAGTAGATACTTATCATCACCCGTCGTAAAGACAATCGGAATTTCCGTATCTTCAACTTCAATATGGGTGCGCGGGTCAACAAAGATGATGACAGGGAATACAGTGACTCCCGGGGCAATTGGCTCAAGGCGCTTCTGTAGATGGGCGGCAGCGGCTTTCGCATCCTCAGTCGGATTGCCAAGCGCATCAAAGCGAAACAGACTTAGAAAGCGACTGATACCACTCTTATAACTACGCCACTTATTCCCCGTTACGCCGAATCGTCCATCTTGAAAGCGCGTGACGATCGCATAAATACCGCGCGGTGTAATCAACACATGGCGGGCAGGAAAATGATAGTAGTTATACAGCACACTGCGACTGCTTAATCCCTTGAGGTTCTGTCGGATAACTTCCTCCGGGCGCGGCTGGCGCACCCAGAGGTTTGTAAAGCGCACAGACACCATCGAGAAGATGAATGCGGCGGGCAGCATCAAAGAGGGAAGAACGAGGCTCAAGAATGGGTTCTGAGCGGCTTCTGCGCTTAAGCTCCACTGACT
>CALBRY010000328.1 GCA_937927665.1 uncultured Chloroflexota bacterium | reverse complement strand
CGGCAAAGACCTGAGCGAGTTCTACCAGCAGACAGGCGAAAACAGAGTGAAGGAATGGCTTCAAACCGTGATCAATCAGGGAGTGCAATCATGACGGTTCAAATCGTGATCGCAGGATGCAAGGACGTAGACGACTTTTTCAAATTGAGCGAAGCGGAGCAGATCACTCACATGCCGCTGCTCGGTTTCGTGCTGTGGCGATAATCATCGTTCTCGCACTCAGGTGAGATTCGGCAGAACTTCTGTCACAATCCCAAACACGGCAATGAACACGAGAATCGCACCTGAGAAACGGGTCAGCAGCTTGTAGTTACCCGTGATCCACCGCGTGAACTGCCGCTGCAAAGTGCCTGCTAGAAACGGGAGTACGACCAGCACCCACCCGAACCCTAGTCCGAAGAACAGAAAATACAGCAGTCCATCCGCAAGAACAGCGAAATTATCAGCGCCAAGCAAGAATGCGCTGGTGATGAGCGGTCCCGTGCAAGGCAGGGTCATCGGGCCCAAAAGCAGCCCGTAAAGATAGGCAGTTAGGGAGCGATTACGCAGCAGCGGAATGCTCGTTGTACTGAGTCGCGCAAAAGGATTGAACCCAAACAGCATCATCACGCCCAACACGAGCACTACGCCATAGATGATGGGCAGAAGAACGGGCAGAATCGCGCCAAACGATTGGTTGAACGTGAAGAGCAGGAAACCGACGACCAGCATCATTGTCAAGATACCCGCCAGCACCAGCAACCCCAACCAGCGCCCGCCGCGCCGCGCTTGCGCACCGTCGCTGTTCCCGGCGAGGAACGCGACCAAGCCGGGATACAGCGGAAGCAGACAGACATTCGTCAGAATCGCTTGATTACCGAGGACAAAAGCTTCAAGGTATTGACCGATCATGCGCCGCCTGCTGCTTGAATCTGGGCAACGATTTCTGAAGCTGATTCGATGCCGGTGGTCAGCGCGGAAACTGTACCATCGGGGCGTATGATGAAATGCGGTGTCGAAGGCGGATTACTGATCGTCCGCCCGAAAGCATTCACCAATTCACCGAGCAGTTCAGGCGTCATCACGGCGAAGTGCCATTCAAAGCTGTTGGCGTCGGCATACGCCGCGAGATCGGCAGATGAAATATTGGTTTCGACGCTCAAAGCGATGAAAATCACGTTCTCGCCCAGTTGTTCGCGCGCGCTCCGCACGTTTCCAAGCTGCTGACGGCAGTTCGAACACCACGTCGCCATCGGCTCTACGAACACGGTTTGACCGGCAAAATCCGCAAAGGTGAACGTCTCGCCAGTGCGTGCATTGGTCACAGGGAGAGTCTGCCACGCGGGTAATTCAGTGGCGGGCGCGAGTGCAGTTTCGATTAAAGTGCTGGTTGGAAGCAATGTTTCAGTTGCGTCAACGAGGCTAGCTGCTGCAATAGTCGGCTCAACTACATCTGTAGGGTCGATTGAAACGGATTGTGGTGGCGATACCGCAGCAGGCGCACAAGCCGCAGCTAACAAGAGCAAGAGCAGCGTGAACAACAATCTCATCTTCTAATCTCTCCTAAACATGGACAGGCGAATGTCTCACGACAAGCACACCCATGTTAACCCCCGCAAGTAAGCGCTAGATAAATCGATCACCTCTGAAATGCCGAAGATTTGCCGAAGATTTCTCACAATTCCGTCTACTTAACTCCTAACTGTCAACGTCGCCGTAAACCGTCGTTTCCGGGCGGAACGCTGCCCACGCGAACCAGAAGTGTGGAAAGGCGAACTGCTGCCGAAGCTGGCTGCCGCTCAATGCGCCCTCGGCTGCCGTGCCAAACACGTTCCATGCGCTGCCAGTTTGATCATCACGAATCGCGCCGTCAGCATCAACGCTGAACGTCAGCGTTTGATCATCGAGTTGACGGCTGTACAACGCCGCCATGCCGACATCACGCGAGGCATCAATGCTGCTCTGATCAAGCGCGCTGGTCGCGCCCGGTTGCCAGAACGCCACCACATCAACCCCGCCCACCGTATCATTGATGACGATGGCTTCCGCCAGCACCATGAAAGGGTACGCGACTGTTTCCCCACCAATCATCGCACCGAGAATCCGTTCGGTCGCAAACAGGCGATCATCCAGTTCACCACGAAAGAGAAAGGGCTGTGCCGACGAGTCATAGCCGACATACGGATTGGTCGCATACGTGCGTCCGCCGCGCGACAGCACTTCGCCATCGGGGTACTGCTCGACAAACGCCCCGAAACCGACCACCTGAGAAGGCAGTAAGGTCAACTGCGTTCCCGTGTAGCTGCCGACGATCCCTTCACCGGTGAACTGCTGCCACCAGCTTTGCGTCAGATCATCCCACATGATCAGATCGCTGTTGCGCAGCAAACCGGACACGCCAAAGCGTAAGACCTGTTCATTAACCGTCCGATCAAACACGACGGCGCTGTTGCACAGCGGGCAGAAGGTCACCGCGACCGGAACATTTGCCACAACATCATTCACGATTTCGTGCCGCGTCAGAATGGCGAGGGGATAGGCGCGGGCGATTCCATCCCATTCAAACGCGATCACGGGCGACTGCGGCTGAAGCCATATCGAAGCATCGGCAATCGACTCAAACGTCGGGTTGTCAATCGGCGGAATACCGTCGCGCCCAACGCCGCCAGAAATAATCTCATCGAACACACCTGCTTGAAACTGACAGAAATCCGTTTTATCCCACACCCGTACCAGCCCCGACACATCAATCGGTGGGTTATCACAACTTGACTGTGCGCGCACGCTTTTTGACCCTCCCGCAATCACAGCGGCAGCCGCCGCGATCAGCGCCAAAACAAGCGCCATAGCACTCAGTTTCTTCATCAGCACATCCTTACTACAGTACGGACGAAAGCCGCAGCCCGGTCATGATCTGCGGCGCAAACCGATCTCACTTTACAACGTTAACGGCGCTGGATCAGGGTGAAGAATCCAGCGGTGACGATGCCGAAAATCAGATGCCCTACCAGACTCATCCACTGCGCATCGCCGATCTGGAAGACCATGTCCGTCATGCCGAGCATCAGCGGCATGATCACCAGCGCACCCAGCACCCACCACA
>CALBRY010000327.1 GCA_937927665.1 uncultured Chloroflexota bacterium | reverse complement strand
CACTGCGACTGTCCACAAGATTGCTCACAAATCCGTTGAATACGCCCATCAAATTGGTGTAGTTTTCATCAGTGTTTTTCTGACTGACAGACCAGTCTGCAATGCCAAGAATCTCGCTCACGAGTGCCTCCCAAACAGTCCAACCAGTAAAATAATCCTGTTGTAGCCGTGCAAGTTCGGTCTTTCGTTGCAGAAGAAGGACATACAGCTTATCAGCCGCCATCTGAGTGCTGCGTTGAACAGACATCCACGCTTCAACATCTCGCGTACTCAGTGTCTCGCGTCCTCGTCGTCGAATTTGCTCTTCAACAGCACTTGATAACTGGTTCAACCAAGGATCTACACCTGTCCCTGCAAGTATTTCGCTGGGGCTAAATACTGTGTCAAGTTGTGTTTGAACCCGATCAGCTTCATCGACAAGAATCAGATCGCTTCGGCGCGAGACCAATTCACCAAATCGCAGAGACTCTTCGTTGATCTGAGCTGCAACTCGCGTATAGAGCAAACTGGCAGGTGTGGCTACCCAGATTTGCGCTTCCGGTAAATCACGTTGTGTTTTGTGAACACCACATATGTTGTAGATGGGGCAGGCATAATATTCTGGCGTGTCTTCATCAAGCTGAGCGGTTTTTTCTAAACGATTGCAGGGAAATTGCCGTGGATCGAGCGCGGCGGGTTGGGTACTAGTTCCATTTACTGCACATACCGTCCCCAACCACTGGAAACTCGTATGTTGGGGGTTGAGCGGCATGTCCGGGTTTTGTTGTGACTCAACACGATGTAAGCGATTGAGATGTAAAGTCCGATTATAGCCGCCAATTACAGGCACCGCATTTAGCCCTATAGCAACGAATAGAGCATTCCACTCAAGTACGTTCACGACATCGCCAAGTACAACTGTTACATGGAGACCATTTTGAGCAGCCCACACAGTAAGTACCTGCATCAATGTGCTTTTTCCTGAACTGACCATCCCAGCTAGGTGTAATAGCCCATCAATTCCCAATGTGGGGCTGACACGCATTTCGCCGTGTTCCCACAACGTGAGCTTTATTCGATCGAGCCGCTTCCAAAAGTCATTACCGGGCAGTAACTTATCCATTTGTCCCGCTGTCTCAAGCAACTGTTCCCATTTAACCTTAAGCGATTTACGTTTGGGTTTTGGAGTTAAGTTGTGTCCTTGTGGCAGAGGTTTTACCCAATGAGATGGGATAGTAACATCCTGATAACGCTGACCATTGCGAAAGGCATAATTTCCTGCCTTCGCCCATCGTACAGGTCGTTTTTGAAGGGGCGGTGACTTTTGAAGTGTCGCATGATATAGGTCAAACCGCCAAGGAGCCACACTTGTGTCGTGTCGTTGCAGCGCGCCGTTGGATAGGTCATATCCACGTATGTACTTTGGCAATTGTTGATACCATCGCATTGCCTCGTCCCATGCGTAAGGTCCTCGAAAATACGGAAGTAGGTGTCGCGCAACTGCAAGAGCATACCTCTGTTCCGGTTTCCAGTTT
>CALBRY010000326.1 GCA_937927665.1 uncultured Chloroflexota bacterium | reverse complement strand
TTGTTTGACATGACTGTGTACCTGCTGTGAGCCAGACAAAAAGTCCTAAAGCTTGCCCGGCTCAGAGTACCTTAGGCTAGAATCCCTGTGCCTCGTAAGTCACACCGGTGAAACTGACACCATCCGGAGCCAATGCAGCAGCGGCAGCAACATATCGAGTGCAAGAACCAACGTTTACGATTTGCCGTTCTCTGATCCTTTTCCTGAACCGTGCAATACAAACAGCATATCGACACGACGGTGTTGCCGTGTAGCCACTAAAGTGTTGCTTAGGGGTGTTGTTTTGAACGGTTGGGGGAGAGAATGCTGGGGATTTCTGTAGTTTGTACTTACAACAAGCCCAACTCGCGGGCGTGGGCGACAGCTTCCGTGCGTCGTTGAACTGCCAGTTTTGCAAAAATTCTGCCGTTGTGCCCTTTGATTGTATCCAGAGCGAGGAAGAGGCGCTCGCTAATCTCACGATTCGAGAATCCCAGTGCAATGAGCTGGAGAATCTCTAACTCGCGTTCAGTCAATGGCTCGATCAAGGGCTGTGAAGCGGTAAGGGTGCGGTGCGAAGAGGAGCCTTCGCTCCTCTGGTGTTCAGCCTCAATGAAAGATAGCAGCTTGCCGGTATAGTCGGGCATCATCCCGCGAGCGGTGGCTTCGGACAGTAGTTGAGCCATTGGCACCCCTTCGTCAACAAAGATGCGGATGTAGCCTTCCGGTTCCGCCAGCTTGAGGGCATGTTCCAGCGCGACGAGTGCCGCATCCAGCTTATTCTGCGACTGGTGGGCAAGGGACTGCAACATCTCGATCTCGATCACGCTGCCCATCCTGCCACCGGCTTGTGCGGCTTGCAGGAGACGATCCAGCAATCTCACAGCCTCAGGAATTCTGTGATCGGCAATGAACACCCTTACCAGTGTGATGTGTTCGAATTCGCGCAAATAGCTGAGTTCATCGTCAACGGAAAATCCCGTTTCCTGCACCCACTGCCGGGCTTCGTCCAATCGCCCCTGTGCGAGCCACGTCCGTATTCTCACCGCCGCAACAGGGCGCACCGTTGGGTAGAAGTCTCTCATCATCCGGCGCTCTGCCTCATGGAGCAGGTCGATAGCGCCGCCTAGATCGCCCTCAGCCTCTCGTATTCGAGCCATAGCAACGCACCAACGAGACCAGTTTTGCGCTAACCCGGTGCGCTCGCACAGTTCCTTGCTTCGCAGCAGGTGCTCGGTGGCGGCATGCAGATCATTACGCTCACGATCGATCTCACTCATTCCCACATACAGGTCCGCCGTTCCCCACAGTACAGGGACGCTCTGCTCCGTCGCAAGCTGCAATGCCTGCTCATAGGTACGCATGGGCTGGTGGAGATGACCTTGCGCAATCCTTATGTCAGCCGAAACGGTTGTGCCGTGAATTGCGTCAGTGATGTTCCCGGCTCTCTGCAACCTCGCCATTCCCTCGTCATATGACTGGTGTGCAGCCTCAAGATCCCCTTTTGTCCAATAGGCAAGCCCTAGGAGCGCCATCGCTGCTCCGCGCCGGAAATGGTCATCCTCAGGCACGAGGTCGAGCGCTCGCAGGGCGTGGGTCACGGTCGCTGGCACATCGCCCAGTATTAACGCACGTCCGGCACGGTAAATGGCGATCTGCCCCGGCAGGCGGCGAAATTCCTCTTCATCCACGACGACGATCTCAGCCGATGAAGTTTCAGGTCGCTCACGCTGGCGCTTGTCCAACCGCCGTTCGGCATCCTGCAGGCGAACCTCAACGTCCTCGATCTCGCCGCTGCTCAGTAACATTCCGGCAAGGTGAACGCTGAGGACGGGTCTGGCGCGAACCAGCTCATCGGGGAGCGCCTTGAGCCAGTCAATCAAGGTGGCGTCCTGTCGGCTCCGGCGCATGGCTGGCACTGCCAGCTCGATCAAATCTGCCGTACGCTCAAAATCCTCAGCGGCAAGCGCATAGCGGATTGCATCAACCACCGAGCCATGAGTCTCGTACCACTGACTGGCGCGTCGATGTAGAGTAAATACCTGATCGGGCTGCTCTGCCATCAAATGGGCATAGAGAACATCGGCAAAAAGGTGGTGATAGCGATACCAGTGGCGTTTGTCGTCTAGCGGAACGACAAAGAAGTTACCTCGCTCCAAGGATTCTAACCGTGCGCTACCGTCCTGCTGTTCGGTGACGGCATCGCACAGCGAGCCATTCAAGCGGTCAAGAATGGCGGTCTGGAGTAAGAAACTGCGGACAGCTTCGGGCTGACGCTGGAGAACCTCTTCGACCAGATAGTCCACGATGAAACGGTTGTCGCCGGTGAACGTTCTGACAAACTGGGCAATGTCATCGCGTCCCCGTATGGAGAGGGCTGCCAGTTGGAGACCGGCAATCCAGCCTTCCGTGCGGTCTTCCAGCGTGGCAATGTGCGCCACGGAGAGATCGAGTCCCATCACTTGATTGAGGAATGCAGACGCTTCACCCTGAGTAAAGCGCAGGTCGGCAGCGCGCAGTTCGGTCAATTGACCGCGAGCGCGTAACCGAGCCACGGGTAGTTGGGGATCGTCGCGGGTGGTGATGACTAGGTGCATCTGGGGTGGCAGGTGTTCAAGTAGAAAGGTTAGAGCATTTTCAACGGGTTTGGCATCAATCACATGATAGTCTTCAAGGACGAGGACGAAAGTGTCCGCGATCGTGTTGATTTCATTGAGCAGCGCTGTCAGTATCGATTCGGTGAGCGCTGGCTGAGGGGATTGGAGCACTGCCAGCACGCCTTCTCCGATAGTCGGCACAATCGTCTGCAGCGCAGCGATAAAGTAAATCAGAAAGCGTGTGGAGTCGTTATCCTCTTCGTCCAGCGACAGCCAAGCGATGGGGCGCTCGATTTCCTTGACCCATTCACTGACCAGCGTGGTTTTTCCAAAGCCAGCGGGAGCCGAGACGAGGGTTAGCTTCCGGTGCAGCCCTTCATTGAGCCGCTCAATGAGTCGGGTGCGGACGACGACTGTTGGTCGAGGCGGCGGAATATAGAGTTTAGTGGCTAGAATTGGCATGGGCATGGAAGAAGTATAACATACCCAAAATTTAGAAACGCCCGTATGGAGTGAAAATTAGGGCAGACGCATCAAAGCTCCTCACCCCCTCGCTCGAATCGGTTGTCGCATTCCTTTCACCAACTCTTGAAACTGCGTTCACCATTCGGCTACCTCAACACACTGGTATGACGACATCAAGCACGAGAAACCGTGCAAAGATAAACCTATGAAGTGTGGGCGACGCGCAACAAAAAACGCCGGGGATGTTTCCCTCGGCGTTTATCCCGAACATTGTTCGAGTCCAATCTAACTTGCTCCACAGGTGGGACGCGAACATGTCTTGCAAGAGAGACCACTGCTTATCATGAGCTTGGCGAATTCTTGTCAACACGAGAACAGGATTCGAACATCACTCAGGCAAGAAAAAAGCCTTTCCAATACGCTCAGAAAGGCTTTCTTCTCTCAAATTGCTAACGACGGGAAGGATTGGATCACATTCGAACATCTTTCTCCCCGTGAAACCGCTCAATTCCTCGATAGTTTACCATTTCCTCAACGCGAATCACTCGCGCCATTCATAACGAACCCAAACT
>CALBRY010000325.1 GCA_937927665.1 uncultured Chloroflexota bacterium | reverse complement strand
GCGGATGATCCACGCGATGCCATGCCAATTCGCTGACATGGATCAAGCCGTCCGCGCCGCCGAGGTTGACGAACGCGCCGAAATCGCGCAAGCCCGTGACCGTACCCTTGACGCGATCGCCCTCTTTCAGTTCCGCAAGCAAGCGCGCTTTTTGCTGTGCGCGCCATTCGCGCTGCGCTTCGCGTTCGCTAAAGATCAGGCGGCGGCGGGTCTGATCGACCTCGATCACCTTGACGGCAAGCGTCTTGCCCATCAATTCGCTCCAGCTATCGCGCCCGCCGCTCGAACCCATCGAGACGAGGTGCGAACTGGGGATGAAGCCTTCGAGACGGTTCCACTGGACGAGGATACCGCCCTTGTTGCTGTCTTTCACCGATACTTCAACAACATCTTCAGTTTCCAGCAGCTTACGCGCTTTTTCCCAGTCGTACTGCTGAAGCCCCATGTTGATCGAGACGATCAGGTTTTCGTCCTGATCACGCGGATTCATCACATAGACGGGTACTTCGGCGCCAACTGCCAGCGACGCGCGGAACTTCGGATCGAGACGCTGCAAGTCCTCAACCGGTACGATTCCATCCCGCTTTGCCCCCATATCGACGATGACTTCTCGATCGTCAATTTGCAGGATAATCGCGTTACGGATTTCGCCGCGCATCGGGGGTTTGTACGTGAACGTCGACTCCAGAAGTTCACGAAACTCTGCCCCGTAATCCTCAACTTCCTGCTTATCAATATCCATTGTGAACTGACCACCCTTACGAAGTTGTGTATCACCAACACCACATGCCGATGACGCATCTGCCGATCACCGGTAGCGAAAACTACAATTACAGACAAGAAATGGCGACGATACAGCGCGATGAGGCAATAACATTACGATGCACATGCACTCATTATAATGCGGAAGTGATAGAAATTTGTAAACATTCTCCACACTCTAATTCATGTCTGGCATTGTTAGCCCAATATCACGCATTCCACGATCGATCTCCCACGGGTAGATCACATAGGCATCAGTCGTCGCTCCATAAAAATCCGGCTTCTCATTCTTAAAAAGGGATCGATAGGGGTTATAGTGCAGCACACAGGTGAACGGCGTCGCGCCAATGGCGACCAGTCGTTCACGCACCGCGATACTGGTGCGCCCACTCCCCCACACGTCATCAATCACCAGAGTCCGGCGGTTAATTACCAGCGACGGATCCGGAAACTGCAAAAAGGTGGGCCATGCCATCAACCCGGCTGCTGCTTTTGCCGGAAAGTCCACCGCCGCCGTGAGCAGATGCGGGACATTCAGCGCTTCCGCCAACATCCCACCGGGAATCACTCCCCCCCGTGTAATCATGATGATTCCACTAAAAGGACCTATCGCTCGCAGTTGGGGGATTAATACATCAACCAGCTTGTCCACATCCGACCAAGTGAGGACTTCATGCCGTGATGGGCTGCCCGATGACTCCATCATCCGCGTATTTCCTTGCGCGCTGCCGATACCAGTAAAGGTGAAGAATGATCATTCTATCATATCACAGGGCGCGAGTTTTGCTGATACTAAACATAAAAATCGCCACGATCTATCTCGCACCCTCGCGCATGATGGAAGGGGTTTGGCGCGCCAAACCCCTTTTGTCGCTTACAGCCGTTCTGCGATCGATTTCGCCTGCATAAACAGCATCAGATAATCGGGGCTGCCCGCTTTGCTATCCGTGCCGCTCATGTTGAATCCGCCGAACGGATGCACGCCGACGAGCGCGCCTGTACATTTGCGGTTGAAATACAGGTTGCCGACATGATATTCACGGCGCGCAACTTCAAGGCGATCGCGCCGCATCGAGTACAGCGCACCTGTCAAGCCGAATTCGGTATCGTTGGCGAGATACAGCGCATGATCAAAGTCATCCGCCGGAAGAATCGCCAGAACAGGTCCAAAGATTTCTTCCTGAGCGATCCGCGCACGCCCATCGACATTCCCGAAAATCGTCGGCTGAAGGAAGTAACCGCCCTCTGGCGTTACAACTGGCGCGCCGCCGAATAAGAGCTCACCTTCTTGCGTGCCAACTTCGATATAGCTCATGATCTTGGTCATCGACTTTTGATCGACGACAGGACCCATATCAATATGCGATCCGGCATCCGGCGCGCCTACTTGGAGCTTGCTGGCGATTTCGACGGCGCGGCTGACCACCTGATCATACACTTCGCGGACGATGATCGCGCGCGAACCGGCAGAACATTTTTGACCCTGAAAACCAAAGGCGCTCGCCACGATCCCGACCGCCGCCGCTTCAAGGTCTGCCGTTTCGTCAACCAATACGGCATCTTTGCCGCCCATCTCCAGAATGGTGCGCTTCAGCCACTTTTGACCGGGATGAACTTTCGCGGCGCTCTCGAAAATGTTGATCCCGACTTCTTTTGAGCCGGTGAACGAGATGAAGCGGGTCAGCGGGTGATCGACAATGCGCGCACCGACGACAGAACCCGAACCGGATAAGAAGTTCAGCACGCCATCGGGGATGCCCTGCCGCCAGAATAACTGGCACATCTCCCACGCGATCAGCGGGCTGATTTCGGCAGGCTTGAATACGACGGTGTTTCCCGAAACGAGCGCGGCGCTCATCATGCCGGTTGGAATTGCCAGCGGGAAATTCCACGGCGCGATCACCGCCCCGACGCCAAGCGGAATATTCACCAGTTGAAGCTGTTCCGGCGCGTACATCGTCAGCATGTGACTTTGATCGGCGAGGCGCATCGCCTGACGCGCATAATATTCGAGAAAATCGATCGCCTCGGCGGTGTCCGCATCGGCTTCGACCCAACTTTTACCGACTTCCAGCACCATGATCGCGCTGAATTCATGTTTGCGGCGGCGCATTTCGGCGGCGGCTTTGAGCAGGTAGCGCGCCCGTTCGTCTGCCGGGGTGTACTGCCATTTTTTGAAGGCATCGGCGGCGACTTCAACCGCATAATTCGCGTCGTCAAGCGTACCTTTTGAGAAGTGTCCCAAAACTTCTTGGGGGCGCGACGGGTTGATCGTCGCGGATGTGTTTTCGCGGTAAATCTCGCGTCCGCCGACCACCAGCGGATGTGTTTCGCCCAACCGTGACTTTACGCGCTCCAGCGCGGCTTTGAATGCGGATTGTTCACCGGGTTTCGAGAAATCCGTGAGTGGCTCATTTTTGAAAATGGGCAGCATTTTGTTTATTCCTTCCTTGAGTCGTGCTGTGGTTGATAATCATCACACACAATGGCAATCGGATCGCCTTGACTGCGTGTTAGGACGATCACACGTGATTCGTCGCCATTGAGTTTTAACTGTGGGATAAGCGTTTCGGGGGTCACGGCGCTGCCGCGCTTTTTGACTGTCACCGTACCGACATTGTGATCACGTAGATACGCGCGCAGCCGTTTGACGCTGAACGGCATCCAATCGAGGATGCGCCATGAGCGCGCCCACGGGGTTTCGGGCGCTTTTTCAGCCGTCAAATAGGCGATTGTCGTATCCAGTTGATAAGCCTTCCACTGAGCGGCGGCGCTTTCGACCTTCACGGCGCGCAGCAGTGCCGGATCGGGTTCGATCAACCACTGGCGCGGTTTGGAAATCGGGCGGCGGTCGCTGTAGCTCGGTACGGCATCCCAATAAAACGTATCCGTCGGGGTGATCAATGTGGCGGCAAGGTTGAGCTTGCGCTCATCCGGGTCATAGTAGAGTATCGCCTCTTTTAGATCGCCCGAAACGGAAACAAACTGAAGTGTTCCGGGGTACTTCTCAAGTTCGTCGATGTCCACTCCCGGCGACAGTTTGACCATCACCCGCCCGCCTTTGAGCTTCCAGCGGCGAATGATCGACAGCGGCGGCGAGTAGCGCTCCACATTGGCGATCCGGTTGCCAAGTGCGTCACGTCTGCCCGGATCAAAGAAAATCACGCTGGTTTCGGGCGGCATGTATTCGCGCGCATCCGCCACAACAAATTTTGCCTGATTGATCCCTAACGCCGCCGCGTTCAGCCGCGCCATTTCGATCCGCACCGGATCGAGATCAATGCCCGTGACATATTTTCCGCCGCTGGCAAACGCCAGCGAATCCGATCCGATGCTGCACCCGATATCGATCAATTCCGCCGAAAACGAAATATGTGAGCGATAGCGGCGGATCAGCGGATCACTTGCCTGTTCCAGGGCTTCGCGGGTGAAGTACATTTTGCCCGCGTCTTCGCCAAACTTATCGACCGCCTGAGCGCGCAGCCGTGCCAATTCAACAGCGGCGCGGGCTTCATCGCCGGTGTACTGCTTCCGCAGCCCGGTGATCACACCGAGCAGCGCCGAATCGCGCAAATCTTCACCGCGTAGGATTTCTAGCAAGGCTTTCCCACGCGCCGACGTGAGAAAGGCAAGATCGTCGAGCGAGAAAGTCATCTGAACACATCGCTATTCGTCGGGGGTTTCGGCGGTTGTCGGATCAACGACGTGCCAGCCGATTGTACGACCCGCCACATGATCCGGGGATAGATTTATTACAATCGGGAGTGTCCATGTTTGTCCGGTTTCGCGGCTGAATTTCGTCATCCGCGTTACGCCGATAATCTGCTTATTCAAAACGACAGGCTGCATGAATGCAACTGCTTTGGGCAAACTGCTGAACGCCACCAGCGCGCCATTGAGCGTTACCGCGTGCCATGTGATCGGATCGTCGGGGGTAATTTTCCATGCGGGCTTATGCGGCGTTTGGCGAATGAGTAAAAACAGATAACGCCCGTTGTAGGTTTGCCAATCGAGCGTATCCGCGTCGTGATCCGATGCCACTTTGACGCGATCGAGCGTGTTTTCGGTGATGTGCGGTTTTTCGCCGCGCATCAGCGTTCCCACAGCCGCAGATTCGACCAGAATCCGCGTATATCCCGCTTTTTCGAGCGTCTGCACGATGGTTTCGCCGTTCCGGTCATCCATGCCGACCATGATCAGCCGCCCACCGGGGCGAAGCGACCGCATCACCCTTTCGAGAAACACAGGATCATTCGGGGGATCAACTGCTGTCACCGCGTCGAAATATTCCGTTTCAAGCACCCATCCGGCAGGTTCACCCTGTACAACGGTGATATCCAGATCGGCGCGTGTTTCTTTCAGGATGTCCCCTGCCGCCCCGTTGACATCCAGCAGACGGAGCGCGCTCGCGCTCGGTGGAAGCTGTTTCGTCATCGCGGCGATCAGGGGTTTTGCAGTGCGAGATGCGAGACTCATTTGCCCCCTCTCGCACTATTCGCCTTGCGGATCAGGTCAACGAGTTCTTCCCATTCTTCTTTTAACAGGTGAAGCGTGACGAATTCGAGATCGACGTGATAATTCACCTCGCCCGCGTCGTCTTCTTCTAACCAGACGAGATAATGTTCTGATTCCGCGAGGATGTTCATTTCTTCGGTGGGTTGTGTCATGGCTTCTGCCCTTCTTGGTCTTGTTCGTCTGCTATTTCAGACCGTATTAGCGGAGGAGATTGTACCACAGCCGCCGCCCCCTGCTTGCTGGCGGATGGTCTACCTCTGCCAAAAATCCGCGCGATAAAGTGCTGCGAACTTTCTTCGGCGGGATCTTCAATCGGGTCGGGGAATGGCGGCATATCCAAGATTTTGCGATAGAAATAACCGCCGATCACGCGCGCAGAAGCGATCATCGGAGCGGCAAGGATCACACCCAGCACGCCGGAAAGCCGCGCACCGAGGATCACGCCGACGATGACGACGATCGGGTGTAAGTCGAGGCTGTCGCCCATCACGCGCGGCGTCACGAAAATCGCCTGTATATTCTGGATGATCGTCCACACGATGACGACGACCAGCGCGAAGCCGATACCGCTCAATCCGGGGATCGTTGCGCTTTCGGAAAGCAGCGCCAACAAGGACGCGGGGATCAACGCGATCAACGGTCCGATATTCGGCACAAATTCGAGCGCGAAACTGATCACGCCCAGAACAGGCGCGTTCGGGATTCCGAGCGCGGTCGCGGCAGCCGTGACCACAATCCCGATGAAGCTCGAAAGGATCAACTGACCGCGCAAATAAGCATTCCACACATCGCGCAGTTGCAGCGCGATCTGGCGCGCATCCACGCGAAAATCAGGCGGAACCGCCCCGATGATCGAATTGACAAAAAGTGCGCCGTCCTTGAGCAGATAGAACATCATCGTCAGCAGCAGCACCGAATTGATCAGCGTGGTGAATGCGCCGCCAAGAATGCGGAATGTCGGCGCAGTAACCGAGCCTAATCCCTCGCGGATCGCGCCGATAACGTCGAAATCTTCGGGGATCACGGCGCTGGTAGGATTCTCACCGAGCGCGATCACGAGTTGATCATAAGGGACAAACGGCTCACCGTTGATCAGCACGACTTCCCCATTAAACGTAAACGGTTGGCTCAACCATTCGCGGAGCTGGGTTTGCAGTGTATCCAACTGCGCCGGAAGTTCGGCGGCGAAATCGGCAATCTGCCTGAAAAGCGACGGAATAATAATCAGGATCAGGACGATGAACAGCAGAAATACGAGTAAATAGGTGAGGAGAATCGCCCATGAGCGCGCACCCGGTAAACGACGTAGAACGCGCCGCTCCAAAAATGTGGTGAGCGGATTGAGCAGAAACGCGATGACGAGCGCGATCACGATCAGCGGAAGCGCGCCCGCCACGAGCCAGATCAAGATGCCGACCAATACCAGCGCGATCACCACGATCGTACGCTTGGAACGGTTGTCAATCGGGGGAGATGTGGAAGCCGCCATGCAGGATGCTCCTTCACTTGGTTGGGGCATTTGGCAGCGAAAACCCGATCAACAGCGCTGAATCACCCGCCGCTTAGTCGTTTTTCGCTTGTGCCTTCAGCCATTTGCGGATTTCGGCTGCTGCCCAAGAATAATGACTGGATGTGCAGGAAACAAAATAGCTAAGAAGCGTCGATGTGTTCGTCCATTTATACACTTTTGGCGTGATGAGCGCTTCTTCGGGGATCGATTGGAACGTTTCCAGCGTTTCGGCATGCGAAGCCGCGAATTTCGCCCGAATTTCGCCCAACGGCACATCACGGTACTGCTCATAAATACGTTGATTCAGGATTGGAGTTTCGCTCCACTTAAGATCAGCGGCAGGCGTTTTGACTTCCTCACCGCGCAATCCGGCACGATACCAGCTTAACACCATCTGTTCCCATGCCAGCAGATGCGCGAGAATATCTTTGATCGACCATGTTTCGCAAGCGCCCGCTTGGGTCATCTGTTCGGCATTCAGCGGTTGAATCAGCGCATCCAATTTCTGATATTCCAATTCAGCGGTGAGCAGGTCAGCTTTGGTTTTGGGGCGGGGCATGACAATCCTTCTTTCGATGCAGGTTCAGATGCCATCCCTTCCAGTCTAAAGCGTCTGTGACGCTCGCTCAAGATTAGAACATCATTTCTATTCTATGCGAATCGTCATGACCTTCTAAACAACAAGGGACGACTTGTTCAGTCGTCCCTTGAAACTTGAATTGCTCGCTTGGTTTAGTGATTGCCACGCGGGCGATCACCACCGCCGCGACGATCACCGCCGCGATCACCACCACGACGATCACCACCGCCGCCGCGACGATCACCGCCGCGATCACCACCGCCACCCGGCGGACGACGATCATTATCGCGGGCTTCATCCGCTGTCCAGCCTTCTTGAACTGCCTTACGGCTGAGGCGGACTTTGCCACCCGGATCAACATCCGTCACCATAACCATGATTTCGTCGCCAAGCGCCACGACATCATTGGGATCGTTCACGCGTTCGCTGTCGAGCTGCGAAATATGCACCATGCCATCTTTACCGGGCATAAATTCGACGAACACGCCGTAGCTTTCGATACGGACAACTTTACCCGTGTAAATGCGTCCGGTTTCGACATCTTCCGTCAAGCCGCGAATTTCATCGAGCGCCTTTGCGACGACGATGCCATCCACGCCCGCGACAAATACCGTACCGTCTTCCTGAATATCAATCTTGACGCCGGTACGTTCCTGAATGCCGCGCACCGTCTTACCGCCGGGTCCAATCAACGCGCCGATCTTATCGACCGAAATGCGGATCGACTCCATACGCGGTGCGTACGGGCTGAGGGTCTTGCGCGGTTCGGGGAGCGCCTTCAGCATCACATCAAGGATTTGCATACGGGCTTCACGCGCCTGCGCCAACGCCTGCGACATCACTTCATCGCTCACGCCGCTGATCTTGATATCCATCTGAAGCGCGTTGATGCCGTTCGTCGTTCCGGCGACTTTGAAGTCCATATCGCCGAAGTGGTCTTCCAAGCCCTGAATGTCGGTCAAGACGACGATCTTATCGTCCTGCTTGATCAACCCCATGGCGATACCACCTACCGGGCGAATGATCGGGACACCCGCGTCCATCAATGCCAGTGTGCTGCCGCAAACGCTCGCCATTGACGTACTGCCGTTGCTGCTCACCACTTCGCTGACCAGACGGATCGTGTACGGGAAGACATCTTCCGCAGGGATCATCGGGCGCAGCGCGGCTTCTGCCAGCGCTCCGTGACCGATTTCACGGCGGCGAGGTCCACGTAGCGGAGTCGCTTCCCCGGTGCTGTAGGGCGGCATGTTGTAATGATGCATGTAGCGCTTGTTGTCTTCGGGGCTGAGCGATTCGATTTCGAGCGAATCACGCGGCGTTCCGAGCGTGGCAAACGTCAACACCTGTGTTTGACCGCGCTTGAACAAGCCGGAACCGTGAACACGCGGCACAAGCGCAACTTCTGCTGCCAGCGGGCGAATTTGCGTGTTATTACGTCCATCCGGGCGCACGCCATCGTGAACGATGCGGCGGCGGACTTCTTCGTAATACACATTTTCGACTGCGTTCTTGACATCGTTGATCTTGACCGGAACTGCGCCATCGGCGGCGTT
>CALBRY010000324.1 GCA_937927665.1 uncultured Chloroflexota bacterium | reverse complement strand
CTGCACCCATTTCCACGCATGGCGCAGATAGCGGAACTCGACACGTTTGCTGCCGGACGCCGCCGCGTCGTGGTCGTAAGGCGGGTTGAGCCATGCCGCACCGAAAGCGTTGTTGGAGGCGACCAATCGCTCCACGTCACAGCGCACCGCCTGCGTCGCACCGAAACGAGTGATACACGCCGCCGCACGCTCGCCGTCGAGTTCGTTGGCATACGGGGTGACGTTCCACGCCTTCGCCGCCGCTTCGAGGAATGCGCCTTCGCCCGCGAATGGATCGAGCAGTCGCACGGCGGGGGTCGCGGGCGCGACTAACGAAAGGAGCGCCGAATAGTGGCGCTCCTCCAAAGGAAAGTACCCCATGATGATGCGATTCTCTACGCGCGACACGTTGATTTTCTCCTGAAACGAAAAACCTCCGTTTGAGCGGAGGCGATTGGCAGTTGATTTGATTGAGGGAAGAGCTGCGATTTACGGCAGCAGTTCGAAATAATCGGTGTGGTTCGGGCGGATCATCGAGAAATCCCGACGGTCAAATGTGCAGATGTGGGTGATGTCGAGTCGTTCCGCCAGCGCCGTCAAACAGCAGTCGACGAAATCCAACTCAGCATCACGGTAGCGTTCCATTACTGCAACAGCGCGTGTGAAATCGGTCACGGTCAGGGCTACGAACTGAGGAGACTCCGCGACAAGCAGCGTGGAGAAACGAACGGTCGCATCGATCCCACCCAACCGCTGAAGATTGTAGCGCGCCTCAACGAGGACAACATCAGGAATGAGCAGTCCGGTTTCATGTTGTGCTGCAAACGCTTTCGCCTTCGTATGGTTGCGGTCTCGGGGATACCCCAGCGCGACGAGGTAGCTGGCATCGACAAGGAAATCAGGCGTACCGTTAGGCATTGTCTCCGCCTGTGTTTTGCGTACGCTGCCACTTCTCGCGAAGGTGACGCTCAAACTCCTCACGGCTGTTGACAGACGCATCCGGGTCATCGATCCAATCGATGTCCGCCGCTTCCATCCCTTCCGCGACTGCGAGCGCCCAGTTTCCCCCCGATGTCGGCGCGTAGGTGCCGAGCAGTTCCCCGAACACATCGTCCAGAGAGCGTCCCTGCCGTTCGGCGAGCATTTCGAGACGTTCCACTAAATCGGAACGCAGGGTAATCGTTCGGTTGGTCATCTGCCGACCCTCCACTTCTCATTGATAGACCCTATTATAAAGCACTTCACGGTAGGCGGATAATTTGCTGCTCTAATCCACCGGTGATGAGACGTGTCCACGCCTCGCCATCTAAATCAACCGAGAGCAGGTCGATCCCGCCTGCTGAGCGTGTTTTGCGGACGAGCATCGCCCGCTGACCCGCTTCGTACAGGTATGCCGACCATTCCTCGAACACGGGGATGTTCACGAGCTGCATGACGTGGAACTTGAGCTTGGCGATTGCCTGTGCCTCGCTCGTGCGAAAGATAAAGGTGGTCGCTTTCCCGCCATACTTCGGCGTGACCGCCCAGTCATGCACGAGGATCAGCGAGGCGAACCGCGCTTCGGGCAAGTAGTGCAGATAGGGATGATACATGCCCGAATTGCCCTCGCCTGCCGTCAGTTCGACAGCGGGCGCATCCAGCGGCACGACCGAGACAATATCACCCTTCGAGAGCTTCGCCCGGATCGCCTCGGTGCCCATTCTGGGTCCCGCCATGTTGACGTAGACGCAGATGCCCTCGTGCACAGCGAACCCATAGCAGAATACTTGTCCCGTGATACTGCCCGTCAGTTCTCCGACATACGCCTGCTCGATGTGTGTTGTGCGCCCATTGGCGGGCGCTGCACCTTGCATTGCGGCGAACGGCTCCGCCTTGACCGAGCGGATAGCGGTCTGCACGGCGTCCAGCGGCTCACCGTCGGCGGGCATTGGCTTGGGCTTGAGGATGCGTATCACCGTCGGCTGATCCTCAGTAGGTGGGGAAACCGGCTCGTCCTCGCTCTCGTTTTCCGCGACGACTTCTTCAGGGGATGGCTGTTGACCGTATTCGATCATCGTCCGCTTGATCTCAGCATCGGTCGGCGGCAGCACCGCGCCGGGTGGAACGACCACACCACACACAATCTTGATGCCGGGGATCGGCTCATGCGGCGTGAGTTCGCGCTCGAACGACCAGCAGATGCCGATGTCCACAAAATCCACGTCGTAACTCCAACCATGCTTGGTATTGTGGTTGTACAGCCGAACCACCTTCCCGCGTGTTCCCGTCGGGATCGGCTTGCCGTCTGACGTTTCTAGTTCGTGGCGCGCGTGGGCGATGTCGTCAAGCGCAAATAGGCGCGGCGGTAGCTCACTTGTAGGCGTTTCTTTGACCTGCAACCCTAGAATACCGGCAGCCTCATCGACAGTGCAGGGTTCATCATTGCTGAAGGGCACTTCTGTCGCTAGCATGTCCAGCGTTGCCACTTTGTCCGGTTGCTCAAAGTGCCATTTCCTCGTGTAAAGGGAATACGTGGCGTTATTCGTTTGCAACGCCTTCTGAATCGCTGGCAGCGGATTGCCCACGCGGTCTTGAGGTGGCAGGTCAAATTCCCACACAGTTTCGGGTTGATCATTCCGGTTGAGCCATGTGGTGCGGGTAGCGAAAATCCCGTTCTCGCCGCGCAGGATGGTGTCGCCGTTCGATGCGCGTTCTTTTCCCGTGATGCGTCCGCCGAAGATCGTCAGCAGCGGGGAGGCGGATGCTGCTTCCGGCTCGTCGCCGTTGGTTTGGGCTTCGCTCGTGACCAATGCCCGGATTGCAGCGGGCAATTCCGCTCCGACGTAGTACCAGGCTTTGCGCTTGCCGCTAAAGCGTGCACCATGCCGCTTAAGCAGATCGCGGTGCGGGTAAGTCTCGCCGTTGAGCCACCACCATATTGAGCCACCTTCTTCGCGCTGGCTCCGTTCGGCGATAATGCCAGTAACGACGCTTTCCCGCGCTCCCGTCGATGGTGATGGCGGACGGAAACCCGTCGGGTCAAAAGTTGGACCCGAACGATAGCCCGGTTCGCTGTAATTGACATGGTTGCTGTCCGGGAATGTCCACCACTTTTTGTCACGCCACAGAAACACGCC
>CALBRY010000323.1 GCA_937927665.1 uncultured Chloroflexota bacterium | reverse complement strand
TCAATGGGGAGGAATTCATGAACGGATTTCCTTGCTTATGCTGCATCCCCCCGTCCCCCTCTCCGCTGTCAGAGAGGGGGACGGGGGCTGTTTTCTCCCCGCCTTGCGAAAGCCGGGGAGGGGTTCTAATCCTGTACGATCCGGCGCACCAGCGCACCATCGGGGGCGCGCAGTTCGATATTCAGCGCCATCTTGCCGATCGCATGTGTCGAACAGCTCAGGCACGGATCGAATGCGCGAATGACCGCTTCAACGCGATTCAGCATCCCATCCTTCACCTGATCGCCGTGAATGTATTCTTGCGCCGCCTGAAGCACGCCGCGATTCATCGCCATATTATTGTTGCCTGTTGCGATGATCAAGTTTGCGAACGTGATCCGCCCATCTTCGCCGATCTTATAGTGATGCAGCAGCGTTCCGCGCGGCGCTTCAGAAATTCCGACACCTTCCAAACTATTCGGCTGTGCGAAGGCGCGTACATGCTTGCTCAGGATGTCCGGTTCGTTCAGAAGCGCTTCGATCCGCTCGACGCCGTACAGCATTTCGATCAAGCGGGCGTAGTGATAATGGAATGAACTCCAGCGTTCTTCCTGTGGCAGCGCTTGAAAACGCACCAGCCATTTATCCGCCAGCGGGGTGCCGCAGCGGGCGACAGCATTCAAACGTGCCAGCGGACCGACGCGGAACATCCCGTTCGGGTAGCCGAGCGGCTTGTAATACGGCGATTTGAGATACGAATCCGGTTCGACAGCCTCACAGATCATATCGGCATAGCGGCGCGGATTATCCAACCCGTCAATCTCTCGACCTTCGGCGTCAACAATCGTCAGCGTGCCGTCGTACATGCCGAGACGTTTACCCGGCTTGACCAGCGCCATAAACAGGCTGGGGAAGTTGGCAAAATGGGCGATCTCGTCCACGTAGCGGTCAAGAATGCCGCTGTACCACACCAGCGCGTGGCTCATGAAATCACGGGCGGCGGGGATCGTCGCAAGAATAGCGTCGCGCTTCTCCTGTGTGAGCGGTTCGCTCACGCCGCCGGGGATGATCCAACCGGGGTGGATACGTTTGCCGCCCAACATCTCGATGATCGTCTGACCGAAGCGCCGCATCGCAATCCCGCCCTGTGCCAGTTCGGGATTTGCCGCCAGCACGCCCAGCACGTTACGCTGATCGGGCGGGGCATCCATGCCCAGCAGCAGGTCAGGCGACGAAAGATAGAAGAAGCTGAGCGCGTGCGATTGCACCATCTGGGCGAGGTTCATGATCTTGCGGAGCATGACCGCTGTCGGCGGAATATCAATCGACAGCAGTTGATCGCATGCCTTCGCCGAAGCGATCAAATGGCTCACCGGGCAAATACCGCAGATGCGCGCCATGATCGCGGGCATTTCCTCAAACGGACGCCCTTCAACCAGTTTTTCGAAGCCGCGTAGCTGGGTGACGTGAAAGCGCGCGTCGGTGACGTCGCCCGCGTCATTCAGTTGAATCGTGATCTTGCTGTGACCTTCAATACGGGTCACGGGATCAATCGTGATAGTCGTCATGTGGGTGATTCCCCCCTTATCCAAACCGGGCGATTTCCGCCGAATCAACCGCTTCACCGGCGATCAGGCGATCCAGCACATACGCGATCGTCTTGGCGCTCGGCGGGCAGCCGGGGACAACGAGATCGACGGGGACAACTTGATGCACCGGACGCACACGG
Source organism: uncultured Chloroflexota bacterium (assembly GCA_937927665.1). GTDB lineage: Bacteria > Chloroflexota > Anaerolineae > Aggregatilineales > Phototrophicaceae > Flexifilum. Next base: position 2,498 of record CALBRY010000323.1, on the reverse strand, counting down.
GCGATCAAACGCGGAATATTCTGGGTCGGCGCGCCGGGGTTAATATCGGCGGTTTCGACATATGCACGTTCCAGCACCGCGCTCACCGGGAACATCGAGCGCATACTCGGAACGTTGCCCGTGACGGCGCAGTCACCGAGCGCGACAAGCGTTTTCGTGTGCTGGCGCACCTTCTTGATTTTCTCAAGATCGTCTGTGCTGGAAACTGCACCCTCAACCAGTGTCAGATCGACCATATCCGGGAAGGTTTTGTGATCTACCAGCGGGCTGTAAACCAGCTTTGCCCGCTTCAGGATTTCGACCAGATACTCATCCATGTCGAGAATCGACATGTGGCATCCGGAGCATCCATCCAACCATACCGTCGCAAGTGTGATCATTTTTTACCCTCCCGCATCGACTTGAGATAGGTCACGAACGTTGCCTGCTTGACCATCTCCGCCGCCGATTTGCCTTTATTAAACAGCGCTCCGGTTGGGCAGACTTGTACGCACTTGCCGCAGCTTGTACAGGTCAGCGATTCACCCCACGGCTGATCAAGGTCGGTAATGACCGACGCTTCAATGCCGCGCCCGCGCACATCCCATGTATGCGCGCCTTCAATTTCATCGCATACCCGCACGCACCGCGTACACAACACACAGCGGTTGCCATCAAAGCCGAAACGTTCATGCGAAAGATCGACTTCACGAATAGGCGCGCGGTAAGCGAGACGCGTGTAATTCATGCCCAGCTTGACCGCCAGTTCCTGTAAACCACAATGACGGTTGCTCACGCACACCGCGCAAAAATGATTCCCCTCCACAAACAGCAGTTCGAGGATCAGGCGGCGGTATTTTTGCAGCGTCTCCGAATTGGTGACGACTTCCATGCCTTCTTCGATAATCGTCGAGCATGCCGGTTGAAAACCGCGCCGCCCTTTGATTTCAACGACGCACAAGCGGCACGCGCCCACATCGGTCAGTCCATCAAGATGGCACAATGTGGGGATGAAGATATTGTTTTCCTCAGCAACTTGTAGGATGCTGTCACCTTCGCGTGCGCTCAGGTCTTTCCCATCCATTTTGAGCGTTTTAACCGACATGGTTTACTTAGCCTCCACAGGCACAGCGTCGATGAGCAGCGCTTCGTATTCTTGACGGAAATACCGGAGCGTGCTGAGTATCGGATTGGGCGCGCTTTGCCCCAAGCCGCACAAACTGGTATCGCGCACCATCTCGCATAGGTCTTGCAGCAGTTGCAAATCGGCGCTCGTGGCTTCACCGTTGACGATCTGCGTGAGCAGGTCATACATCTGCGCGGTGCCAACACGACACGGGATGCACTTACCGCATGATTCCGACTTCGAAAATTCCATAAAGTAGCGCGCCACTTCAACCATCGACGCGGTATCGTCCATCACGATCATGCCGCCCGATCCCATGATCGAGCCGAGCGTTTTCAGCGATTCGTAATCGACCGAGACTTCAAGATGCACCGCCGGGATACAACCGCCGGAAGGACCGCCCGTTTGCACTGCTTTGAACTCGTGCCCGTCAGGGATGCCGCCGCCGATGTCGTAGATGATTTCGCCCAAGCTGATCCCCATCGGCACTTCGATCAAGCCGATGTTATTGATCTTGCCGGAAAGCGCGAAGATCTTGGTTCCGGCGCTTTTTTCCGTACCGATTCCCGCGAACCAACTGCTGCCGTTTTCGATGATCGCCGTGATATTGGCGAACGTCTCCACGTTGTTGATCAGCGTCGGCTTGCCCCACAAGCCGCTTTCCGCCGGGTATGGCGGACGAGGACGCGGTGATCCGCGTTTGCCTTCAATCGAGGCGATCAGCGCGGTTTCTTCACCGCACACAAACGCGCCTGCGCCGAGGCGGATTTCAATCGAAAAGTCAAAGTCGGTGCCGAAGATGTTCTCGCCCAGCAGTTCGTATTTACGCGCCTGCTTGATCGCGTTCTTCAAGCGTTCGATTGCCAGCGGATATTCAGCGCGCACATACACATAACCCTGTGTTGCGCCGATTGCGTAACCCGCGATTGCCATCCCTTCGAGGATCAGATGCGGATCGCTTTCCATCACGCTGCGATCCATAAATGCGCCGGGGTCGCCTTCGTCACCATTGCAGATCACATACTTCTGCGGGCTTTTCATCTTGGAGACAGTGCTCCACTTCAAACCCGTCGGATAACCCGCGCCGCCGCGTCCGCGTAAGCCGCTGGAGCGGATTTCGTCGATCACTTCTTCCGGCGTCAATTCGGTCAGCGCCTTGCGGAGCGCACCGTAACCGCCTTGCGCGATGTAGTCCTCAATCCGGTCAGGGTCGATCTTGCCCGCATTGCGGCGCACAATTCGCACCTGCTTGGTGAAGAACGGGGTATCGTTTGCGATCGTCAGTTCTGCGACAGGTTCGCTTTCCAAACTGGCGACGATGCGCGGAACATCCTCTTCTGTAATCTGCTGATACAGCACCGCGTCATCATCCACAGAAACCATCGGACCAGCA
>CALBRY010000322.1 GCA_937927665.1 uncultured Chloroflexota bacterium | reverse complement strand
GCTTCTTCGATCTTTCGACGATAGCCGGACTTCCAATGCTGGTGATCGTTCTGTTCGTCTTTTACCTGCTTTCGTGTTCATCCCTGAGCAATCAAGCGATGTCGGAAGCACACCGTTTTGCGGGCGATCCTGATTTCATACGCTATGCCTATTTGCGTCCGCACCGCTGGTTGAGTTTCGGCGGTATGCTCAGGTATTGGCGCACGGGGGATCAGCGACCTGTTCCCGAACTCCGTTTGCCGCGCGCCTATTCGTTCTTCTTTTATGAAAATGGTCGTCGGATGGCGGCACTCGTGCTGCTTCCGGCGTCAGCGATCGCGCTGCTGCTTGGTTGGCAGTCCGTACCGGAACTTCGAACGGGGATTTCGCCGGTGTTCTTTGCTGGAATACTGGTGGTCACCATTGTGCTTTTTCCGTTCACACTGCACGATGTGGGGGTTGGGCGCTGGAAACCGGTTTGGAAACGTGTGCTGCGGTTAGCATCTTCGCTCATTTTCGTGATCTGGATCGGCACCGGAGTCTTGACGATCGCCACCGCGAGCTTTTTGGCGGCGGCGTGGTTTTTAATCGTGTACAGCTTTTTTCATTACCTGATCTACGTGGACGAGCCGTTTATTTGACGGTGAAGCGCTTTCAGATTTGGTTGATGAACACAAAAAACGCCCCGTCAGATGACGGGGCGTTTTTTGTGACTGTGCCGTAGAAAATGGGCGGCTTAGTCGGTCGGGTTGTCGCTTACGAGGATGAGCGTTCCCGGTTCAAACAAGCTGGTACAGGTGAAGCCGGAGAACTCCGGCACGGTATAGCTGCCGATGATCTGCGGCACACGCGGCGATCCGCTTGCCGCCAACCAGATCAGCGTGCCTTCGCCGCGCAGACACATCACAAACCCGCCTTCAAAATAGCTCAGATTGGACGGCGGCGGGCTGAAAATATCGACTGCCTGCTGCACACCCAAGTTTAGCAATCCCGCGATCCCGAGATTGGCTTCGCTGTACAGCGGATTGCCTAACCAACTCGTTGGCACGCCGTTGTAATACAGCACGCGGCAGTTGATCGCATAGGCGAGCGCATCCGGGATGCCTGTGCGGATCACGCCATCAGGATTGGCGTTTTCGCTGTCGCACGTCGGGGAGGGCGGCGGCGGTGGGAAGTCTACGACGCGCAGCGAGACGATTTGCGCCATGCCGATCGGATATTCCGGAGCGGTTGAGCCAATCACCGTATGGGTGATGGTCAAATCGCGCGTGCTGTTGATATCGAGTGTGCCCAACACGCTGAACGGGATCGTTTGCGGTGTGGTATCGCTCAACGTGATGAAGAACGGCGCGCTGCTTCCGTTGACGGTCAATTGTGTTGTGTCGAATTCAACCAGCAGGGTTATGGGGGCGCTCGTCGGCTGGGTGAGCAGACGAATTTGATACGCACTGCCCAAGCCTTCGCTGAGTTCAAACACGGGCGGATTGACGGCGATTCCGGCGATGTCATTGTCGGTGATATTGACGCTCACCGGGGGGATCGCTGTGCCATTGTAGACCGTGTCCGCGCTGGTAACGGCGAATGTGATTGATCCGGTGTGCGCGCCTTCCGCGAATGAGTCATCAACAGCGGTGAGTGTGACCGTTTGCGGCGTGTTCCAATTGGCGGATGTAAAGACCAACGGAAGAACACCTGAAGCATTCACCTGTGTATCGACGGTGATGGCAATGGTGACATCGCTGGTCGGCTGTGACAAGAGCGCAGCCGTCAAGCTGTCGGTCGCGCCGCCTTCGGTGACATCACTGCTGCCGTTGCTTTGCGTGATGACAATTCCGGGGCTGTCGTCGTCGGTGATGGTGACATCTGCCGGGATGCCGCTCACGCTCGATGTGCCGTTCGTGCCTGCTGTGCTGGCGCTGCTGTCAAACCGTAGGGTGAAGTTCGGCTCGGTGATTGCGTCACCAGTGACGATAATCTCTACCGTTTGTGCGCCTGATCCTGCTGCGAAATTCAGCGTGCCGCCGCTCAATGGTGCGGTGAAATCTGCGTCGGTCGTCGTTGCGCTCGTATCGGTGAGCGTGTACGTTACGCTGCCGCCGACATTGGCGATCGCCGCGCCGGGGGTGATGGTGAATGTGACTGTCGGATTGCTTCCCGTGCCTTCTGCAATTGCGCCGGAAGTCGTCACGGCGAACACAAGGTCGTTATCCAACACCGTCACGCTGACATCGGCGGCGGTGATGGCATTGTAATTCGTATCGGCGCTGGCGGGATCGCCTGTCGTGATCACACAGAGGTGTGAAACCGCTTCAACGGTCGAGTCATTGACGGCGCTAACCGTGACTGTTTGCGGCGTGGTCACTCCTGTAGGCAGTGTGACCGTCGTCGGGCTGACCGCGCACTGTCCATCGGTCGTGAGTGCAATTGTTACGTCTGCCAATGGTGGCGTATTCGCGGCGATCGTGAAGCTGGTGGTGATCGTCGTGTCGTCTTCCGGCACACTGATCAGGCTGAACGCGTTCACCGTGATTCCGGCGATCTCATTATCGGTGACGTTTAGGTTGACGACTGGATTCGGCACCGCGATGTACTCAGCGGCGGTCGATGTCGCGCCGATCTGCTGAATACCTACGCCGCACGCTTGAGTCCCGTCCGCGATCAAATCGTCAACGGCGGTAATGATGATGGTCTGCGCGATGTTCCAGTTGGAGGCATCAAACGTGAATGATGCCGGACTCACCGTGCATTCGGTCGTATCCAAGCTGGTGAAGTTGAGATCAACTTCGCCCGCGCCAATCGGCTGACTCGTCAACCGGATCGTGAGTGTGGTGAATGCGTTCGGTTCAGCGATGTTTGCTGCGGTCGCGGATGTATCCACGTCGTAGCCTGCCGTGTCATCGTCGGTGACGTTCACATCGATGACCGGATTCGGCACTCCGATGTACTCGGCGGCGGTCGATGTCGCGCCGATTTGCTGAATACCCACACCGCATGGCTGAGTCCCATCCGCGCCGAGATCATCAATGGCGGTGATGGTGATGGTCTGCGCGATGTTCCAGTTCGACGCGTCGAATGTGAACGATGCCGGACTCACTGTGCATTGAGTGAAGTCAATGCTGTTGAAATTGAGATCAACTTCGCCCGTGCCGATTGGCTGACTGGTGAGACGGATCGTGAGTGTGGTGAATTCGCCCGGTTCAGCGATGCTTGCCGCCGTCGCAGACGTATCCACGTCGTAACCTGCCGTGTCGTCGTCGCTGATCGTCGCGGTCGCGCTGGTATCCACACCCAGATCATAATCGGCGGTATCGGTCAGGATCAGCGTCACGGATTCGCTGGCTTCATCGAATTGATCATCGACCGGGGTGAGCGTCACATCAACAAATGCCGAGCTTGCCGGAATATCGACTGATCCAGTGAGCGTGGGGGTGTAATCACCCGCCGCTGCTGTGCCGCCGATTGTGTAACTCACGGTCAGCGCGGCGGTGGTGCTGCCTGTGCGTGTGATGCGGAATGTGATGGTATCCGCGCCTGATTCCGCACCGGTATTATCAAACGCGCTGATCGTCACGACGGGGGCGTTGAAGGGCGATTCAAATGCGCCCATATCGCAGCGTGCCCCAAGCGGGCGCGCTGTGCCGTTGAAATCGGTCGCAAGACAGGCGGGCGGCGCTCCGAGGGGACTCGCCGGGTTGCCACGGTCGATGACCGGGCTGCCCGTCTGCGGCATGAAACCCGCGTCCAGCATGGGATCGCCGCTGATATTCCCGTTCGCGTCCGGCGTTGCGGATAATCCGTTGACGCACGAGCCGTCTTCGATCAAGCTGTACTGCGCGGTGATCGTACCCGCGCCCCCGCAGTCGCCGCCGGAGGTGCTGTTAGCGACGATGCTGTTGTACAAGTAGAGTGTGCTGTTGATGAGTGTGTCGTTGTTGTAAATGCCGCCGCCACCGACTGCCGAATTGCCGCTGACCGTGCTGTTGTTCAGCGTGAGTGTGCCGACAAAGTTGAGGATGCCGCCGCCAATAGCAGTTGCCGAATTGCTGCTGACAATGCTGTTGTTCAGCGTCAGTGTGCCTGCGTTGTAGATACCGCCGCCGTCTGCTGCCGAATTGCCGCTGACCGTGCTGTTGTTCACGGTCAGCGTGCCTTCGTTGTAGATACCGCCGCCGCCAGACGCCGAGCCGTTCGTGATCGTCACCGTATTGATCGTGACGTTCGCGTTGGGGAGCACAGTGAAGATGCGGAAGGCAGATGCGCCGCTGTCGCGCTGCACCGTCACACCCGCGCCGCCGTTCATCGTCAGCGCGCCGTTGTTCGCTAACGTCAGTTCAGCCGTTGTCAACGTGACTGTGCTTACACCGCTGAATGTGATCGTACTGTCTACACCGTCACTATTGGCGTTCAAAATCGCCTGACGGAGTGAGCCTTCGCCCGCATCGCCGCTTTGAGTCACGACTAAGCCATTTGCGCTGATATCTGCCGTCGCGCTGGTCGATCCGCCAAGCTGGTACACTGCCGCGTTTGCCGCGACCGCCACTGCCAGCGATTCCAACGGTTCGGCGCTTGCGCCATCATCAAGCGCATTAAACGTGAGCGTTGTAAACGAACTCCCTGCCGGGATCAAGACGGTGACACTGCCTGTTTGCCCGCTGATCGATCCGCCGGAAAGCGTGTAATCGGTCGGTGTGGTGATCCCGGTCGGCGTGATCGTCAAATTGACGAGGATAGAAGCAGTTGTCGCACCAGAGCGGGAGACGGTGAACGTGGTCGATCCGCCTTCGCTGATTATGCCGCCGCCGGAGAATGTGATCGTTGGCAGGACTGCACCTGTCTCGATCGATCCCATATCCGGGCTGCCACCCAAGTTACGCGGATTGCCGCGCTGATCCGTCGTGACACCACCGGGGATTAATGCGATGCTGCCCGCATTAATCGCCACGCTGCCGCTGCCGGGGATAAAGTACGGTGGGAAACCAGTCAGCGATCCCAGGTTGAGCGTGCCGCTGGTCAGGTTGCCGTTGACTCCATTGCTGACACCGCACGTCCCCCCATTCACATAGCTGTTGGTCACCGTGATGGCGAGTCCCGTTGGTTTCATACAAGCGCCGCTGCTGGCGAGAATGCTGTTAAGCAGTGATCCGCCGTTTCCGTTAAACAACACATCGGCGGCTAAGCCGCTGTTGCCGGAAAACGTGCTGTTGATGATCGTCAGCAGATCGCCCGTGTTATCGATCGCACCACCGCCAGAACCGCCCCCGGAAACGCTGTTTCCCGTGAAGGTGCTGTTGATGATCGTGATCGGTCCGCCTTGCCCTTCGATCGCGCCGCCATAAAACGACGAATTGCCGGAAAACGTACTGCCGTTGACGTTGAGCGTGCCTTGATTGAAGATCGCCCCGCCCAAGTTCACGGAATGATTATTCAAAAAATAGCTGCCGTTGACGGTCAGCGTGCCGGTGTTCATGATTGCGCCTGCGAAGTCACTGTCCGCGCCTGCGAAGTTATCCGCATTGCCGTCCCGGAACGTCAGGCTGTTGATCACGGCGTTCGCACCGAAGGCAATTCCCATGATGCCGCGTGCGCCTGATACGGTCAGGATCGCGCCGTTTCCGTTGATGGTGAGCTGATTGCCGCCGTCCGCATTGATCGCGAGGCGGCTGGAAAGGGTATACGTACACCCGCCCGTCAAGTTGATCGTGTCGGATTGTGCGTTGCTGTTTGCCGTGGTGACTGCCGCAATGAGATCGGGTGTGCTGCATCCGATGTCAAATGCTGCGGCATATATCGGGGTGCTTGACCAAAAAATCCCGCCAAAAAGAATCAGGGCGACGAATAGAAACACCTTGCTGCGTTCGGGTATACGCATCAACGATCCTTTTTGCGCTCTATGTTTATGGAATGTGTCTGTCGTTGATTATATACAAATTTTGTAAATGACAGGGTTTCGGGGGCGTTCTTTTCAGATTCTTTATGACGTCTTTACACGGTGGACACATTGGGTAAGGGGTGCTGCGATGCGCATGGATACGCATGGAACTTGCCGCCCTAGAAGACATATAATACTTTATCGTCTTGCTGCTAAAAATATCCGCCCCAACTTGAGGCGCAGAAGCCGAAATGATCCAAAACACGACGAAAAACTCACCGTATCTACCGGATTCTATGAAGGTTGTCGAGCTCATTCATGGTGATGCCGTCGACCATTTCACGAAGCACTCGTATCAGGGCGAAAGTATTTTCGCGCTTGGCAACGGGTATATCGGGATGCGCGGCTCGTTTGAGGAAGGACTTAAGCATCCGATCCACCCCAACAAAGGAAGCGTGCCTTATAACACCGTCGACGGCACTTATCTAAACGGCTTCTACGAGAGCATGAACATCGAGTATCCTGAGCCTGCTTACGGATACGCCAAGAAATACCAGACGATGCTGAACGTCCCGAACGGGAAAATCATCCGCGTGAGCGTGGGTGACGAGGAACTCGCGTTAGATACAGGCACACTGGTCGATTTCAAGCGCACGCTGCATATGGATAAGGGCATCCTCGAACGCGAATTTACATGGTGTTCGCCCGGCGGTCGAGAAATTCACGTGACGGTGACGCGCTTGGTCAGCTTCACGCATTCGCATGCGGCGGCGATTGCCTTCACGATCACGCCGAGATTTTCCGGTCGGGTGAAGATCGTTTCACAGCTTGACGGGGATGTGCAGAATGTCAGCGTCGAAAAAGATCCGCGTGTGGGCAGTCACTTAAAAGGGCGCGTCCTGCATCCGGTTTCGCAGTCCGCGCCGGGTACGGCATCGGGCGGTTTTCTGCTGCACACGACGAAAAATTCCAACCTGATGCTCGTCAGCGCGGTCGATCATCAGCTTATGGTTGGCGGGATCGAACAGACAGGTCAAGTAACGTGCAAAGATGTTGACGCTGCGTGCGATTGCATCGATGTCACTTACGATCTCGACGTGGTGCCGGATGTGCCGATCACGCTGCATAAATTCCTCGTATATGCCTATATCCCCGCAAAGCAGGAAGCCGAAAGAACGCTGCGCGAAACTGCGGAGAAAGAACTCGCACGCGTACGCGCGCTTGGTTTTGACAAGCTGGCAGCGGAGCAGCACGATTACATGAATGCGTTCTGGGGATGTGCGGATGTCAGCATCACCGCACGGGACATCGCGAAGGACAACCCGAAAGCGGCATCTCCAACTGCTCAAGCGGCGGCGAACGAAGAAGTAACGCGGCTGATGCAGGGGCTTCACTTCAGCATGTTTCATCTGCTGCAAGCGGCGGGACGCAATGGTTACACGAATATTGGCTCCAAGGGGCTGACAGGAGAAGGCTACGAAGGGCATTACTTCTGGGATACCGAGATGTTCTCCGCGCCATTTTTCCAATACACCGCACCGGACATCTGTGAGAGTCTGCTCCGATATCGCTATCACACGCTCAAACAAGCGCGGGCACGTGCGCGTGAACTGTCACACCCGCGCGGTGCGGCATATGCGTGGCGGACGATCAACGGTGAGGAATGCTCGGCATTCTTTCCGGCAGGATCAGCGCAGTATCACATCAACGCCGATATTACTTACGCGATCAAGAATTATGCTGCGTCCAGCGGCGGCAGCGATTTTCTGACGCAGCACGGCGCGGAGATCGTCTTTGAGACGGCTCGGTTGTGGGCGGATCTGGGCGATTATGTGCCCGCGCGCGGCAACGCTTTCTGTATTCATGGGGTTACGGGTCCCGACGAATACACCGCGATGGTGGATAACAACTTCTACACCAATCTGATGGCGAAGAACAATCTCGCTTATGCCTGTGAGGTCGCGGAATGGCTGCAAACGACTGATCCGCACGCATATGTGCTGATCGCCAACCGCATGCAACCGCCGCTTAAGCCATCCGAGATCGCCGCATGGAAGAAAGCCGCCGAGGCGATGTATATCCCACGTGATAAGGAAACAGGCTTATTCGCGCAGGATGACGGGTTCTTCAACCGATCCACCTGGCATTGGGATTGGGGCAAGCGCGATGACAAAGATGTGCTGCTCAACCGTTTTCATTATCTGGTGCTGTACCGTCACCAAGTATGCAAACAAGCGGATGTCGTGCTTGCGCTGTACCTGCTGCCGGAAACCGCAACATTAGAGGAAAAGCGGCGCAACTTTAATCACTATGAGCAGATCACGACGCACGATTCGTCGCTTTCGCCCTGCACGTTTAGCATCGTCGCCAGTGAACTCGGGTATCGCAAACGGGCGTATAACTGGTTCAAATCGACCGTGCGTATGGATTTGGATGATGGTCACGGCA
>CALBRY010000321.1 GCA_937927665.1 uncultured Chloroflexota bacterium | reverse complement strand
CATTGAGAACCTGACGCCGAAACAGGATGTCCTCGTGCGCGCGACCAACCCGGAAACGGGCGCGGTTAAGGAATTCGCGGTGATCTGCCGCATTGATACCCCGGTCGAAGTTGAGTATTACAAGAACGGCGGCATCTTGCCGACCGTCCTCCGCAAGTTCTTGAGCTAGTCCACTATGCTTGATGAATCCCGCCTTAAGTCTGGGGCGGGGTTCATCCGGAATCCAAAAGATGAACCTTCTCGACTTCGCCAAGAATCTACTCTACGTGCTCGCCGTTGCTTTGATGTTTGGTGCGGGTGTGACCCTGATGTGGTTTACTGGTGCAAAACAAGACAAACTAGCCCAAAAAGTAGAACGGCATAATGATAATGTCCGCGCTGGTAAGCTGACACCGTTCGATTTCAGTATCTCGCCATTGTTTATTGTTGGACCAAAACTAATCGGCTGTTGGTTCAAGTTCGGTGCTGTTTTTATGGGGATTGTTTCACTTGTAGTGCTTGCTCATCTAGTCGACAAGGCATTTTCCCCTTGACCCGAAAAGTAATCCCCTACTTGGAGATCGACTGTCCTCCGCAAACCCCTGAACTAATCAGCGCTTGTCGAGCATTCCCCTCAAGCGGAAACGCTCAACATCCACTACACTGATCCTGTTAGCGTCGTCATCACACAGGAGCTTGGAGCATGCTCAAACGCTGGCAGTTTATTTTTCTTCTCGCTGTTACATACATGGCAGTGCAAAACGCAGCGCAAACGCAGGGCAGCATACCGCGCTTTCAACTGCTCATCCTCCGGGAAAACTGGTTCGATCTCGGACTCGGCTATGATCCCGAACCCGCACTTGAACGCCTCAGCGCAGCGGATTATTCCAATCCGTTATTCACAGTGACGCTAGACGACATCGACGGCTATGTGTGGGACTGGCAAACGATCACGCTGACGCCGGATGCAACCCGAAAGCTGGTTCAAACGGTCGATGAAGTGGAACATCCCGAAGGTGCTCAACGGCTGCTCGACCTCGAAGCGAGCATGGGCTGGGGTGACTTACTCAGTCGGGGATTGTATATTCAACCGTTTGTTGTGCTGGCGGATGGCGAATTTGCTTACGGCGGCATCTTTTTGGACGCGATCTCGCAGATGGCGATCAATTTCCCAGTGATCCGCATCAGCGTGAATGACGAACAAGCCGTTATGAACATCCTACCGATTCACATTCCGTTCGTTGACTATGATCCCATACTGCGCGCCGCGTCACTTGACGACGCCTTTACCCCGATTATTGAAGGGGATCGCCAGAGTGCGCCGGACTTTTTCGATGAGGCAGTTTCCGGATGGTCATCCAGTGAGATGGCGGTACACTTTCGAACCGTGATCATGAGCGATAATGTCCGCAGCGTGATCGAAGAATCGGGTAAACTGGACGAAACACCTGCACAAATGCCGTAGCACAGTCCGGCATAAATAAGAGGATTTCACACATTGACCAATAAAGTAATCATCTACTCGGATGGCGGCGCACAACCGAATCCCGGCGCAGGCGGCTGGGCTGCCCTGCTGCTCTACGGCGAACATCAAAAAGAGATCAGCGGCGGCGAAAAGAACACCACCAACAACCGCATGGAGCTTACCGCCGCTGTGAGCGCGCTCGAAGTCCTCAACCGCCCGTGTGAGGTCGAATTCGTGACCGATTCGCAGTATGTCAAAAACGGGATCAGCGAGTGGATCAAGAAGTGGAAGAAAAACGGCTGGCGCACCGCCAAAGGTGATCCTGTACTCAATCAAGACCTGTGGATGAAACTGGATACACAGGCGCAAAAGCATACCATTACGTGGAAGTGGACACGCGGACACGCTGGAAATGTTTATAATGAGCGCGTTGATCAGCTTGCTACTCAAGCGCGTGAGCGTCACCGGCGCGCATAGCCTAGCCGTAAAGAGTCGGAGTCTGCGTTATGCCCTCGATTGCCCGCCGCGTCGAAAACCTCGGCGTCACAATTTTCACCGAAATCAACGAACTGGCGCAGCAGCACAGCGCACTCAATTTGGGACAGGGAAAACCTGACTTTGACGCGCCGCCGCAGTTGATCAAGGCACTTCAAGCCGCCAGCGAAGGCGGTGCGCTCGTCAATCAATATGCGCCGGGTTCAGGATCGCCGATTTTGCGGAATGCCATCGCCAATCACGCATGGCGTTTCTACAATCTCGATGTTGATGCAAACAAGGGGGTGTTAGTCACAGCGGGCGCGACCGAGGGGATTTTCTCATCAATCATGGGATTGATCGATCGCGGTGATGAAGTGATCATCATCGAACCGTTTTTCGACAGCTATGTTCCGAATGTCGAATGGGCGGGCGGTATTCCCGTATATGTGCCAATGCGCCCACCGGATTGGACGATCGATCCCGACGAACTCCGCGCCGCATTTACGCCCAAAACCAAAGCGCTCATCCTCAATACACCACACAACCCGACCGGACGTGTGCTCACCCGTGCCGAACTTCAGTTGATCGCCAATTTGTGCATCGAACATGATGTGATTGTGATCAGCGACGAAGTGTACGAACATCTCACGTTCGGCACTCAATCGCATATCCCGATCGCCACTCTCCCCGGCATGTTTGAGCGCACTGTCACGGTGAGCAGTCTGGGAAAGACATTCAGCGTTACCGGCTGGAAAATCGGTTGGGTATATGGGCATCCCACGCTGCTTAATGGCGTGAGCCGCGCGCATCAGTTCGTGACGTTTGCCGTCAATCATCCGGCTCAGGTTGCGGCGGCGGCGGCGCTCAGTCTCGATGGAACCTATTTCGAAGAATTCCAATCGATGTACGAAGTCAAGCGCGATCTGATGGTCAGCGGTTTGACTGCCGCCGGAATGAAAGTGAAAGCGCCGGAAGGCACCTACTTCGCGATGGCAGATTTTAGCGCTGTGTTTGATGGTGACGATTTTGAGTTTGCGCGCCATCTCACCAGCGAGATCGGCGTAGCCTGTATTCCGCCGACAGCCTTCTACAGCCCCGGTCACGCCCACATGGCGAGCACTCAAGCGCGGTTTGCCTTCTGCAAGAGTGATGACATGCTCCGCCAAGCTGCCGAACGCTTGGCGAAGCTCAACGGCTAAACAACACACGCTTGAAGCGCGCAGGACGCAGAGCGTATATACCTCTGCGTCCTTGCATGCTGCTACTTGCCCTTCCACACAGGCGCGCGCTTTTGCACAAACGCGATGAAGCCTTCCGCCCCATCTTCGCTGAACAGAATCTCGCGCTGATACTGTGCCTCACGCGCCAGCGCATCGTCATAGCTGCTGTTGAGCGACTGCTGAACCGCCTGCTTGCCGAATCGCAGCGCCGCCGGGGACTGCTTGCTGATGTGAGCGGCGTATTTCAGGACTTCTTCCATAAATCCATCAGTCGGGAGTACACGGTTCGCCAATCCGATCTGCACAGCACTTTGAGCATCGACATCCATGCCAGTGAACATCATTTCAAGGGCGCGCCCTGTCCCCACCAAACGCGGCAGCAAATACGTTCCGCCGCCATCGGGGATCAAACCCACACGGATGAACAATTCAGAGAATTTGCCGCGCTCGCTCACAAGCCGAATATCGCATGCCAGCGCCATATCACAGCCGATTCCGGCGGCGAATCCATCAACAGCGGCGATCACCGGATAAGGATAGCTGCGGATCGCCTTGAGCGTCGGACCGTAAACCTCGGTCAGCAGTTGATATGTGGCATCGCCGGTAAACCCGCGTTCGACGCCTTTCTTGATATCCGCCCCCGACGAAAATGATCCTCCCGCGCCAGTGAGGACAACACAGCGCGTCCCGTCATCTTCAGCGGCTTTCAACGCTTGGCGGATGGCGGGCATAACTTCATCATCAACCGCATTTTTGACCTGCGGGCGATTGATCGTGAGAACGGTCACCGCGTCGTGGCGTTCGATCAGAAGTGTATCTGTCGTAATCTGCATGGAAGAATCCTTTTTATTTAATCGGTGTTCGATTGTTACTATATCAAAAAACGGGCAGGATGTTTCACCTAGCCCGTTTTTACGTTTATGGCTGACGGCTGATTGGCGCAGCAGCAGGTTTAGCAGGCGCTTTTGATGCTGGCGGTTTGGCGATCGTCGTTGCTTTTGCCGGGGCGCGCACCGCTGACGCGGATGCAGCCGCGCTCGTCCGTTTCGGGGCGACCTTCGGCGGCGTTTCTTTGGCGCGCAGAATCTTCATCAATTCATCAAGCAAATATTCGCTGTTTTTGTCATCCCCGCGCATGATCACCAAAAGAATGACCGCAATTGGGATAACGATCATCGCCAATAGGTTATTCCCGGCGTTGAGGAGAACCAGCGCAACCAGACCCATTCCTCCAAGCATCGCACCGATCCCCGCCGGAGTTGCACCGCTCGGAACATCACCGCGCACCAGTGTATAACCGTTCTCGCGCTCAAGTTTGCCCCGCAAGTTGGTACGGCGCGGAATCTTGCCGATCACAGGTGCGCTTACACTGATCGAGAACATACCGTTCTTCTCGATCCAGCCATCCAAACCGGGGCGGTTGGCAGTCCCTTTGGTTTGCAGTCGCTCGGTGATCGAGCGAAGGCATTCCGATACAGTTTTCTCGGTATAAAGGATGAAATGCACGGTCTTCTCCAGCGAACAAGTGTGCTAAACTTTAGCCTATTTCGCCCACTTTTTCAACAGTCAAACCTCACAACATTGGTACGGATAAACCACCATCAATCACAAAGGTTTGCCCGGTTGTGTACGCTGATGCGGGTGATCCAAGATAAAGCGCAATTCCAGCAATATCCTCTGGCTCGCCGATGCGTCCTGCGGGTGTGCGGTCGGTGATCGCCTTGTACAGCATTTCATTTTCCCAAATCGCGCGCGCGAACTTGGTTTTGACCAATCCCGGCGCGATCGCATTCACTTGAATGTTGTCACCCGCCAATTCCATCGCCAGCGTTTGTGTCAGGCTGATCACCCCGGCTTTGGTCATGCTGTAGATTCCCTGCATGCTCCCCGGACGAATCCCATTCACCGACGCCACATTGATGATTTTTCCGCCGCCGTTGGCGCGCATGATCGGCACAGCCGCCTGACACAGCCACATATTCCCCATGATGTTGACTTCAATCGTCTTTTGCCACATGCTGTCCTCGGCTTCGAGGAGCGTGCCAAAATGCGGATTGGTCGCCGCGTTATTGACGAGAATATCCACCCGCCCATAGGTATCGACCGCCGCCTTGACCAGATTTTGCAGTGCAGCTTTATCGCCGTTATGGGCGACGATGGGTGTGATCTCGCCGCCCTTGGCGCGGATCGCCTGTACCACTTCGTCCAAGCCTTCCTGCTTACGGCTGCTGATCACGACCTTTGCGCCAGCATTTGCATATGCGGCTGCGATCGCCTCGCCAATTCCGCGAGACGCTCCCGTGACAATAGCGACTTTGCCGGAAAGATCAAAAGACGGGGTCATCGTATTCTATTCTCCACAAGGACTGTTTTAAGAAGTGTGAAGTATAACGCATGTCTGGAGCGTTGTCGGCAGAGGGAAATAGGATACACTCGTAGAGAAAGGAGCGCCTAAATGATCTACGACATTACGCGCACCATCCGCCCATCGATCGCTGTATGGCCCGGTGATGCACAATTCAGCGTTGCGACTGTCCTCAGTATTCCTGACGGTTGGGCGGTCAACTTGACGACGCTCACGTTTAGTCCGCATACAGGCACACACGCCGACGCCTATTTTCATTACGAGCAAGACGGCGCTTATATCGCTGCCATGCCTCTAGAGCCGTACATCGGACGGGCGCGGGTGATCACAGTGACCAAGCGCGATGGCGCGCTTACGCCGGAGGATTTCGCCGGACGCGATTTTACGGGTGCGGAGCGCATCCTGATTCACAGCGCTGTCAGTGATGAGGGTGACGAAACGATTTTCCCCGCCCAATTCCCGTATATGAGTGTGGAATTGATCGAATGGTGGGCGGCACAAGGAATCGTCTTAATCGGGCTGGATTCGCCCTCATTTGATGAATTTACGAGTAAAGAACTGCCGTGCCATCACGCGCTCAGAAAGCACGGCATGGTGAATCTGGAAAATCTCGCCCTACGCGGCGTGCCTGACGGGGATTATGAATTGATCGCCCTGCCGCTCAAATTTGACTTGGCTTGTGGTTCGCCCGTGCGCGCCGTACTACGAACACTGTGAGGATACCTGATGCAAAATGCAGCCGGATTGATCTTCTTTGGAATTTTCGCCATCACCCTGTTCGTGATGTATATCCTGATCCGCCGCCGGATCGGACCCGCCTCATTAATCGCTGCTGCCGGGGTGATCATTAGCATTATCAGTTTCATGCTGTTCACGCTGGCGCAGGGAAACACACTCGTATGGGCGGTTGTGGTCGGGTTGGTGATTGGCGGGCTGTTTAGCGCGACGGCGCTGGCTGCGGCATATTATTTCACCAGCACCGAGAACCGTCGCGCCAAGTTTGACCCAACCTACAACCCTGATGCACCTGATCAAGAACAACCGTGAGAGCAGACGATCAACGCACATCGACCTGAAGCGTATAGCTTCCGATGCCTTCAAAGCGCCCTGCTTCGATCACATAAATGCCATCAGCAGGGATCACAATATCCACGATTTGCGCGTTGAGTTCGAGCGTGAGATCGGCGGCATCGTCGTTAAGCGCAAGTGACCGCCCATCCGGAGTGATCAATTCGAGCATAGGATCAAGCGATGAAGACGGATCGGCAGTCATCGTGATCGTGAGTTGATCGCCCGTGTTCGCTTCGAACGTCCAGCGCTCAACCGTAAACACATTGGTGATCGTTCCAACTGCAGTGATCGGGTCAGCGTCCGTCGGAATTGGGCTTTCACCGCTCACGCCGAGCGTATACCAACCCGATCCCTGCACCCATTCCACCTGAATAGTGTAGATGCCGTCGGCGGGCAAGATCACTTCCGCGAGAAGTGCATCATACGCACCGAACAAATCCGTCCCAACCTGATCATCGTTGTAACCGAATTCCGTCCCATCAGGATTGATTACACGAATTGCCATATCGAGACGCAGATCGAATACGAAGGCTCGCGCCAGATCAACAACAGCGAAGCTGACTCGCTCACCCGCATGTCCGCTGTACGTCCACGAATCGACGATGTTCTCAGTATCAAGATAGCCTTGAACAGGCGTATTTAAGACCAGTTCTGGCGCGCCCATGCGAACAGGTGGAAATTCCATCGGCAGATTAGGCGTTCCGTGCGGGCTGAATGCCAACCCGTAAGCAGCAGCATCGGCGCGGCGGGCAAGCAGGCGTTCATCAGGCGCGGTTGCGATTGTGATGAGGATGCCCTCATCTGGCAGTCTGCCGATGCGTCCACGCGCTAACCATCCCGTCACCGCATTCACCCCATCGATGCGCCAACCGTCCCGCCCATACAGCACAAGCTGTTCGTAAGTCGTCAGCGTCAAACCGAGATCGGCTTGCAGCATTTCGCCCTCAAGCGTGTAGTAGAGCGCAGCATCGGCTGTCGCGGCGGACGGCGGATAATACACGTAGCGGATGACACCATCATCCACAGTCGCCGTCATTCGTAGTACCCGCCCTATCGCCTCATCCACCCACGCGGAGTTGACCTCCGCACCGACGGGAATAAAAACAGAAAGCACTTCCATCTCATAGGCGGTGAGATCCCCTGCGGGAACGGGTGTGCCTTCCGGCTCATCCGTCTTAAGCGGATCAGGCGTTGCTTCCTGCGCGAATACGGCAGGAGCGGCGATCAAGATAAGGACGGCGAACAACAGCGCGATGCGACGGGTCATAGTCAGCCCTCAGCGGCGTGGTATGGTGGTGAGTACCGGAATACCTAAAGATTCAACATCTTCACGACGGCGTACCGCCGGATCAAGATAATGCGCTAGCACAGCCAATCCGATTCCCGCGATCACCCCGATACCGATCTTGATAAACGGAGAAAAGCGATCGGTCAGCGGCGGAGGCGCGGACGTAACAGGGGTCTGATCAAGCACGGTCACGCTGGCGGGTTCGCCTCCCAACTGGGCGAAGTACGCCTGACTGCGGGTTTGCAGCACTGTGATCGTCTCTACGGCAATTTCCGCGAGTGCTTCCCCATCGGGGTAACTCAGGAAGATTTTGCCGACACTGCGTTCGTTGTCTGACGTGATCCCCAATTGTGCAGGGTCGATATTTATCCCGCGTGATGCCAACCCCGCCGCGACCTCATCCTTGAATGGTCTGCCCGCTACCCAATCGGTAAAGGCGTTTACCGTATACTCAGACGACAGCCACAGGTCTTGATAATCGCCTTCAGTGCGCGGGATCGCGCTGAACGACTGCGCCGCGCTGTAGGTGATCATCGCGCTGAACCCACCCGACACCGGAGCGCTGCGATCAAGGAACGATGGGAGTGTCAGCACCGCCGCGATCACGGTGGGAATTGCGATCAGCCACCAGCGGCGCAGCAGGATGCGCGCAAACTGTACAAGTTCCACATTCAGCCTCTCTTAACCAAAACGTGCGTACTATACTGTGAGACACCGCTCACGACAACCGGGTTTGGACGAAAGTAAGGGGATATGATCCGCAAAACAACGGACAGTACACACCCGCACGCGCGGCGGGGACTGATTCAGCGCCTTTTTGCGATGGCGTACAAAAACGTTGACACCTACCCAGATTTCTATGAAAACGTCGTCGGCGATTACAAACGCTGGCTCTTTAGCAATCTTTCCGGCACAGTGATCGAGATCGGCGCGGGGACAGGTGCGAATTTCACCTACTATCCGGCGGGCATTCACTGGATCGGCATTGAACCGAACGAGTTTATGCACGATGCTCTGCTGAAATCAGCGGCGCAGCACCAAATCGCCGGGGAATTGCGAACGGGAGTCGCCGAACACATGGAAGTCCCCGACGAAAGCGCCGACGCGGTGATCAGCACACTCGTGATGTGTTCTGTAGGTGATCAAGATGCGACGATGCAAGAAATCCGCCGCGTGCTGAAACCGGGGGGTAAATTCTTGTTCGTGGAGCATGTCGCCGCGCCAGAACGATCCACGCTGCGCGCCGTTCAAAAGATCATCAAACCATTTTGGAGAGTCGCCGGAGATGGCTGTCACACCGACCGCGAAACCGCCGACGCGGTGAATCGCGCGGGCTTTTCGAGCGTCGAGATCAAAATGTTCCGCGCCCCTCTTCCAATTGTCAGCCCGCATATCGCTGGAAAAGCAGTTAAGTAGATGTGAGCGCTTTGTCGATAAACGTGTTGAGTTCCCGCACAAAGACATTCCGGTCAAATGTTTCCGCATGGGATCGCATTTTCGAAATGCTGTAACGCGCCGGATCAAAATCGCGCATCACATTGACCAGCGATTCGACGGTCATTTCAGCGAAGTGTTCGCCCGTTTCGCCGGGGATCACCGTATCGAGTGCGCCACCGCCGCCGTAAGCGATCACCGGGCGACCCGCCGCTTGAGACTGCACCGGCGTGATCCCGAAATCTTCCAAGCCGGGGAACAGAAATGCTTTCGCCCGCGCCATCAAGTCCGGCAGTTGATCATCCGGCACATAGCCGAGAAATTCGACTGTCGGACCTGCCATCGCTTTCAAGCGATCGAGATCGCGCCCGCGTCCGCCGACCAGCAGCCGCACGCCAAGCTGAGTCGCCGCTTGCACCGCGAGATCGATCCGCTTGTACGGAATCAGCCGCGAAACCACTAGGAAATAATCCTCGACCCGGCTGGCAGGTTGAAAGCGCGCCGTATCCACCGGAGGATAGATAATCTCCGAATCACGGTTGTAATATGTTTTGATGCGCTGTTGAATATCGCGGGAAATGGCGATGAAGTGATCGACACGCTGCGCGGCGGCATAATCCCAACGCTTGAGCATGGCGACCAGCGGACGCAGCACGAGTTCAATCGGCTTGCTTAATCCCTCACGTTGAATATAGCTGTCCAGCCCCCACACATAGCGCGTCGGTGCGAGACAATAGCAGATATGCGTCGTCCCCGGTGCGGCATGGACTCCGTGGCAAAATCCGCTTTTGTTGCTCAAGATGACATCACCACCGAGTTCCAACCCACCCCACGCCGCCGGATACAACGGCAGATACGGCTGATGATGTTTGTGAATCCCCGGCAGTTTATCGATCCACAGCGTGCGAATATCCCATGCTTGATAGGATTTCGGCATCAGGTCGGGCGCGTAAATGCTGGTATACACCGGACTTTCGGGAAACAGATCAACCAGTATTTCGAGCACATCTTCTGCGCCGCCGCGTTGATTTAGCCAATCATGCACCAATGTAAGCGTCATGGAGTCATCCCGCGCATCGGCGCGAATGTCATTCGGTGAATCGCGCACGCGCCATGTTCTTGGATCGCGGCGCGGTGACTTGCTGTGCCATAGCCTTTGTGCTGACTAAAGCCATAAGCGGGATAAACGAGGTGCATTTCGCGCATATGCTCATCGCGGCTGACTTTCGCCAGCACACTTGCCGCCGCGATGCTGAGGGACAATCGATCGCCGCCTACAATGGACTCGTAGGGTAGTTCCCACGTGTACGGATCGACGCACTTGATCGAATCGATCATCAGATAATCAGGAGAAGCCGTCTGAGAGGCTTGTTCAAGCGCACGGTGCATCGCTAAACAGGTTGCAGGGACGATTCCAAGCGTGTCAATTTCTGTGCAGGACGCAAATCCGACACCCCACGCGACAGCGTGCATTTTGATCGTGCTGATCAACCGTGCGCGCGAACTGGGAGTCATCTGCTTACTGTCACGGACGCCCGCCAGCATCAACGCGAGTTCAGGATTTTCCAGCGGCAGAATCACCGCGCCTGCGTAGACTGCTCCCGCCCATGCGCCGCGCCCCGCCTCATCAATCCCGACAATCTGCCGCTTGCCCAGCGCGACGAGTTCAAGCTCACGCTTCAGCCCGGCGGTGAGCGTTTTGCGCGGCATACAATCCCTTCCGCCAGTTCATCTGGATTTGCCAGATTTCCGTCAACAATTTGAGCGAGTCCTGCACCAACCGCATCCGGCTGTCAGGATCAAAATACCATGTGATCGGCACTTCGCGGATTCGGTAGCCGCGCCGTTTAGCGATGAACAGAATCTCGATGTCAAAGCCGATTCCAGTCATCTGCTGCACGCCGAACAGGTCTTCGGCGGCGCGGGCATTAAACATCTTGAAGCCGCATTGGGTATCTTCAAAACCGCGTACAGCCGTCAGCTTGATGATGAAATTGTTGGCGCGCCCCATGATGTGCCGGTATTCCGGCTCGCCGATGCGATTCGCGCCTTTTCCCTCACGGGTTCCAATGCTCACATCAAAGCCGTCGCTGAAAGGTGGCAGAAACTTGACAATTTCTTCAATCGGCATCGAAAGATCGGTATCACAGATAAAACGATACTCGCCATGTGCGGCGAGCATTCCGGCTTTGACCGCTAATCCTTTGCCGCGTGTGGTGACGCTCATCACGCGCACATAAGGATGATCTGCCGCAAATGCTTGGGCAACTTCAGTTGTTTTGTCTTGGCTGCCATTTTCGACGATCACAACTTCCGCTTCAAATGACTGCGTTTTTAAGAAAGCATCGATTTTCGCAAGGCTGGGCGGCAAGCGGTGTTCTTCGTTATGCGCCGGAATGATAATCGACAGCAGAGGGCGCTTGTGCATGATAAAAAAGAGGTCTCCACATTGGTTGAGCTTAGGCGATTAACCGCGCCGCTCACTTGGCTCATTCACGCTGGGCGTGAGCATTCGGTCGATTTCCACATCAGGGGCGCGGCGCACCGTCTGGATCGCCGCCCGTTTGCGCCATGCACGCGGAGCGGTGATCACCCCTTGCAGCATCCCCCGCAGTCGTGCGCGGGCAGCTTTACCACGCCATGCGCGCGCCGCTTCAAGCGCTAGCTGAAGCTGAGTATTGGCGATCTGCTGACCGTATTTCTGCGCGAGCGACGCCGGGAAATTCTTGATCAGGATGTACAGCAGGTTTCGCCCATCATGGAAACTCGCCGTCACACCCCCGCCCGTCGCCGAAAGATGATGGTACACCACCGCGCGCGGGGTGTAAAGACACCGCCACCCTGCTAGATTTGCGCGCCAACCGAGATCGACATCTTCTCCGCTGAAGAAAAAATCGTCATCGAGTACGCCAATCTGCTCCAGCAGTTCACGCCGGTACACCGATGATCCACCACACGCGCTGAACACATAGCTTTCTTCGTCATATTGCCCGGTGTCCTGCTCCCATACGCCGCGATTACCCGCTCGCCCGCTGGTGGTGAAGAAATCCCCCGCCGTGTGCAGGTGATCGCGCTTCTCGAACAAGAGCATCTTACTCGCAACCGCGCCGACTTCCGGGTGGCGTTCGAACGCATCGACCACCGCCGCCGCCCATTCCGGATCGACTTCGGTATCATTGTTGAGCAGTGCGACATATGCCCCACGCGCAAACCACATCCCGGCGTTGCACGCCCCCGTAAACCCACGATTAATGGGCAGTTCTACTAATTGGACACGCGGATAGCGCGATTGGATCAGTTTTTGCGATCCATCGTGCGAGGCATTATCCGCGATGATGATTTCGATATTCGGGTACGTCTGCCGTTCGAGCGCATCGAGACAGGTTGGGAGAAATTGAGCACCATTCCAATTAGGAATGATGACAGAAAAGAGCGGTGAACTCGTCATGATGAGGCGCGCATCAGCCCTTCTTTGGAGAGAAAACGATCAACCGCATACTGCCAGCGCGGCAAACGTACATCGAGCATCGCCGCCGCCGAATTGATCATCGGTGCGAACTCTGGCGGTACGCTGGGGCGCTGCCATTCGGTCGCGCTGATCTGCGTGATCGGTGTCTCCGCAAATCCGGCACGGTCAAGGACATAGCGCGCAAACGCATAGCGCGAGCAGTACCCCTCGTTGATCAGGTGATAGGTGCCGCTCCGCCCAATCGATAGCAACCGTGTGATCGCTTCGGCAAGATCATCATTGTAGGTTGGATTAGCGATTTCGTTCGTCACCACGCGCAGTGTTTTTCCTGCTTGTGCCGCGTTCAAAATGGACTGAATAAAATTCTTGCCGCCGTGCGCGAACAACCATGCTGTTCGAATAATCATATGGCGCGGATTGACCCGCAGAAGCGACTGCTCACCCACCCATTTGCTGTATCCATACGGGTTGATCGGTTTAGTCGCGTCGTATTCGTTATACGGATGTTTGGAACAGCCATCGAATACCTCGTTGCTGCTCACATACGCCACCCCCGCGCCGATTTCCGCCGCCGCCGCCGCAATATTACCCGTCGCATGCCCGTTGATCACGGTTGCTTTTTCAGGCTCAAGCGCGCATCCGTCCACATCTGTCCACGCAGCAGCATGAACGATCCAATCCGGTTTGTGATCATGAATGTAAGCCCGCACCGCCCAGAAATTGACAAGATCAAGTTCGGGGAGGTCAGTCGCCGTAACCGTATCTCCGGCGGCGGTGAACCGCTCGACCAGCTTTGATCCGAGTCTGCCTTTTGCTCCGGTGATTATCACCTTCATGGCTGATTGTCCTAACTCTGTTCGTTTTAGTATGCTGCCATGACGATGGCGGTCTGCTGCTCGTCGGAGTCGCTAGAAAAGCTCGCCCAAACAGGGCTGAAATAACGATTGTGCAGGTCAATCACATCGGTAACGTCGGTAACAATGTCGATGACTTCCCGCCCCTGTGCCGCTTTCCGCCAGCCGAAATCCGTCAGGTTTGCCGATCCCTTAAATGCCATCAATCCATCGATCACGATGATCTTCTGATGTGGAAAATACTGCCCTTCCTGTTGAAAAACGCGCGTCTTCAAACGCGGCGCTTCATCTCGATATTCCGTAAGTTCTTTGTATACACCTTCGTTCTTCACGCCGCTGACAACGCCGCGTACGTCAACGCGCTGTGCCGCCATTTTGAGCGATCCAAGCAGCAATGCGCTGATTCCGTATGTCGTAAAATGGACAAACTGCTGCGCGCTGTGAAGCGCTTCCAGCAGGGCGCGCATCGGCGGATAATCCGGCGTTTGCCCGGTCATCGCGGTACGCATATCGCGGGCAATTCGCGCAAGCTCACGACTGTGCGCGATCACATCTCGAAAATGGACATTCATGCCGCGCGCGGTGAGATAATCGCCGGGGAGAGGATAATCCTCGGTGGGGATATACTGCACGCCGCACACCGGACAGCGCAGGAGCGGCGTTTTACCTGTTGGTGCAGCTTGTGGGACGGTTGGCAGCAGAGCGCAGCACCGTTCGCACAGAAATTCCGGCGGGGCGAAGCGCAGCAGCGAACTTATATCGAAACCGGGCATCATCTGTCCTGACGAAAACAACGCATTTAATGCTAACCGTTTTCCCACAATTTGAAAACGTGATCCACGTCTGCGCGCCAGCGCGTTTCTAAATCCGCCTTGGAATCATGCTCCCCCGCCATCCCCCGAAAATAACCACCGCTCGGCATTCCCGTAGTCTTGCTGACGACGAGCGCGCATAACTGACCGTGCCCTTTCGCGTATTCCTCTCCGCACACCGACCGCAGCATATTCGTAAACGTGAACGAATGCGGATGCAGATACGCGACCGGATTTCTATTCGCAAGTTCAGAGTATGTGAGGATTTCCCGACTGCGGGCGGCGTCGATCAGGATCGCGCGCATCGCGTCCTTGTACGCCGCCCATTCTTCAGGCGTGAGGGTAAAAACATAACCATGCGAGGGCATGTTACTGTAAGAACAGAACCGCCATCGTGTCATCGATGGTGATACGCGAAAGCGAATACTGCGATCCACTCATTTCGACCGATAACCCGGTCAAAATCGTGTTCGCGTCTTGCTCAAGCTGTGCGATCAGGGTGCTTAACTCTACAGGCGGGTTCGAGAACAAAGACCCGTTGATATCCAACCCGACAAATACGAGCCGCCGTCCCGTCGCATCAACCTGAAGCACAACGCCCAACCGCTGAGTCAATCCGCCTAATTGTGGCAGAGTCGCATCAGCATACGCGATCAAACCACCCGGGCGCAGATCAACCGCCACATTTTGATAAGTCGGATTCTGATTTAGGCAGATCGTCGTTCGCTGGCGGCATAAATCCATGAGCCCGCTCTCGGTGAACGTGATCGACGCCGCTTCAACACCCGCCGCCGTACCGATGGTGAAGTTATACAGCGTCGGCGCATTGTTGATCGCCTGCTCACCGTACACACCGAGATTGACGATCGCTTGATCGACAACGACGGGATTCTGAAGCTCAGGGGCGGGCGGCGGCGGGTTGACGAATACGCTTTCGACGCTGCCGTTCGGCGTGAACCCGACAACTTGCGCGGCGATTCCCGGCAAATTGGGGAGCAGCACCACCACACCGATCACCGCCACGACCAGACAGACGCCAAATATGCCGAGACAACCGCACGTCAGCATGGGAATAGCTTTGACTCGCGGCGCACGCGCGACAGGTGGATAGTGACCGCTGAGGCTCATTTGCTTGACGGGTCGATTTTGCATCAGCCGTCCGTCGTCACACTATCAGCGGCAGCGAGTCGCGCGGCATACTGGCGCTTGTAATACTCCAGATACTCGCCCGTCTTGATCTTCCGCCACCACCATTCATTTTCACGATACCATGCAACGGTTTCTTCAAGCGCGGTTTCCCACGTATGCGCCTGCTTCCAACCCAGCGCGCGGAGCTTATCGCAGCTCATCGCATAACGCAGATCATGACCTTCGCGGTCAGGAACATGTTTCAAGAGGGATGTCGGCTTATCGAGCCGCGCCAGCAAGTCATGAGCAACATGGATGTTATGCCGCAAATCCTCACCCGCCACGTTGTAAATCTCGCCGGGTTCGCCCTTATGCAGCGCCACATCGATCCCGCTTACATGATCTTCAACGTATAACCAATCGCGCACCTGCATCCCATCGCCGTACAGCGGCAGAAATTTATCTTCAATCGCTTCGGTGATGAAGAACGGCAGGAGTTTTTCCGGGTATTGATACGGACCAAACGTGTTACTTCCACGCGTGATCACCGTATTCATCCCGTGTGTCTCGTGGTAGGCGCGCACCATGAGTTCGCCCCCGGCTTTGGCGGCGCTGTATGGATTGCGGGGCGCAAGCGGTGATGTTTCGACTGCCTCCCCTTCGGCAAGCGATCCGTACACCTCATCGGTTGAAACCTGTAAGAAGCGTTCCAGCCCGTGCGCGCGTCCTTCATCAAGCAGGATATACACACCAATCGAGTTGGTGTGCATGAACGCATCCGCGCCCATGATGCTGCGATCGACATGACTTTCCGCCGCAAAATTGACGACGGTATCAATCGCATGATCGCTCAGGACACGACGCACTGTTTCGCGGTGCGCGATATCCCCTTGCTCAAATCGGTAATTCGGCTCATCGCTGATGGGCAGCAGATTATCGACGTTGCCCGCATACGTGAGCTTGTCATACACGATGATGTTGTATTCAGGATAGCGGGCGACCATCATGCGCGCGAAAGCGCTCCCGATGAATCCTGCACCGCCTGTGACGAGAATGTTCTTCACGACTTCTTCTCTCCCGTCCCGTCTTTGGCGGATTTCGCCTCTGATTCGGGCTTTACCTCCGGGGAACTGCTCGATGCTTCAGCCGTTTTGCCATCCGTGACAACGACTGCTTCGGGCGCAGGTTTCGGTTCCGGCAGGATAAACTTCTCAATCGCGTCGGCAACGCCATCTTCATCGTGCGTAGGCGCGACGTACTTTGCATGGCTCTTAACCGTCTCGTCCGCCTGCCCCATCGCGACGCCCAAACCAGCGAACTGGATCATCTCGATATCGTTTTCCGCATCCCCGATCGCCATCACCTGATCTGCCGGGATGCGAAGGTCTTTCGTCAGCATCTTGAGCGCCGACCCTTTTGACACACCCGTTGGGAGCACTTCCAGCATGTTGGGAACGCCCGCCTGTACAACGCGCGCGCTGCCATCAAGCATGGTGTTCAACTGCCAGCGCAGTGCCTTGATTGCGCGTGAGTCCTCACCGATTGCCACCAGCTTATTGATAGGGACTTCGCCGAGAATGTTATAAAGCGATCCGGCAGGTTCGAGAGTTTCGTGATACTTTGCCATCTGATCATAGATGGTTTGATTGACACTGCGTGTCAGGATACGCCCGCCGCTGTACGCCAGCAGAAAGTAGCCGCGATCCTCCGCAAACGTGATCACCTTGCGGCAAACGGCTGTACTCAGCACCTGTTGATGGGTGATGCTGCCGCCCGCATCATACGTCAGCAATCCCTGAACGAAGATTCCCGGTGCTTTCAGTTCCAATTTCTCGAATAGATGCTTCGCGGAGTTATAGGTTTTCCCCGTCGCGAAAGCAATCTGTACGCCCATCGCCGCCGCTGCCTTGAGCGCTTTTTCGTTACGTTCGCTCAACTCCATTTTGCTGTTGAGCAGCGTCCCGTCAATATCGATGACGATCAGCTTGATCTCTTTTTTCTCTGCCGTTAGTGCCATGCTTATCCCCAGCCTATACGATTAAAATGCTGCTGTGATCGCCCAAATTCATCGTGAGCGTACGCGGGCGTGTCTGTTTTCCACTGACCTGCGCGCTGCGCCCGATCAGACAACTTGATAGACGCGCATCGAGATCGGTGATTGTCGTCTTTTCCAGAATGATACTCCGGTCAATCTCGGAGTTCTTTATCGTAACCTCGTAATAGATGCTCGTGTAGGGTCCGATATAGCTGTCCTCAATCACGGTGCCGCTGCCAATTATCGTAGGACCGTGTACCGTGCTGTTGATAATGCGCGCACCTGCTTCGACAGTCACACGGCGATCGACTTCGCTGTTGATGATCACCGCGTCCGGGGCGATGGTCGGCACAATTTCATCGAGTACGCTGGCATTCGCTTCCAGCATATCGATCGGCTTGCCTGTATCAATCCACCAGCCTTGATGAACATGCGGCGATACGGTGTAATCGTGATCGATCAACCACTGAATCGCGTCTGTGATTTCGAGTTCACCGCGCCATGATTTACCAATGCTGTTGACGGCTTCAAAGACATGATGATCGAACATATAAATGCCTACCAGCGCCAGATCGCTCGGCGGTTCTTTCGGCTTTTCGATCAACTTCTCAATCGTGCCATCTTCGCGCAGTTTCGCCACCCCGAACGCTTGTGGGTTATCCACCTTCTTTAGAACGATCTGTGCCTGCCATTCAGGATGATTGGTAAAATCGCGGATCAGCGTACTGATCCCTCCCTGAATGACATTATCGCCCAGAAACATGACGAACGGATCATCGCCGAGAAAATCATGCGAAATCTTGACGGCATGCGCCAACCCATCCGGGCTGTCTTGCGGAATATACGTAATCCGCACGCCAAACTTTGATCCGTCTCCGACCGCCGATTCAATTTCAGGCGCGGTCTGCCCCACGACAATACCGATTTCTTCTATTCCTGCATCGCGGATCATTTCAATAACACGAAACAAGACAGGCTTATTCGCTACAGGGATCAACTGTTTCGCCCGGGTATAGGTCAGCGGATAAAGCCGCGTTCCTTTTCCGCCGCTGAGGATCAAACCCTTCATCATCGCATTCGCTCCTTAACGTTTAGCATTGGCACAAAGTGGTTAAGGCGGGGAGATGCTGCGCATCACTCAACACAAGCAGTCGATCGCCCGGCAGTATGTCAGTTCCACCATTCGGCACGATAAATTCATTATTCCGCCCGATCAGCACGATCAATGTACTGGGCGGCAGACTCAATTCCAGTATTTTACGCCCCACTGCGCCTGAATTCGCTTCAACGACAATTTCGTGAAGCGCGCCGCGCATATCGTCGCCCTGCACAAAAACAAGCGGGCTTTTTACATCAGGCGGCGCATCGATATATAACCCTAGTTTGCGCGCCACCCACACAAGCGATAAGCCCTGCAAAATTACCGATGTCACCACTACAAAAAAGACGATATTGAAAATCTCCGCCGCCAGCGCGATTCCCGCCAATAACGGAAACGTTGCTAGGATGATCGGCGCCGCGCCGCGCAGCCCCACCCATGCGACAAACAGCATTTGCCGCCACGGGATTCGCAAGAAGATCAGGCTGATAAACACCGCCGCCGGACGCGCCACGATGATCAAGAACAGCGCGATCAGAATGCCCTTGTCCGCTTGAGCTAACACTTGCGACGGAAACACCAGCAGCCCCAGCGCCAAAAACATCGTGATCTGCATCAGCCACGCGATTCCCTCATGAAAGCTGATCAGGCTGCGTTTATGGCGAAACTCGAATTGAGCGAGAATGATCCCACTCAGAAAAACGGCGAGAAATCCGTTACCGCCGATGCTCGCGGTCAAGCCGTAGGTGAGCAGCACAAACGCAAACATGAATACGGGGTACAGCCCGTCAACTTCAAGGCGTGCCCGATTCAGCAGCCAGCGGAGCGTGAATGCGCTGGCGACACCCATCAGCGCCCCTAAGACAAACTGCTGTACGAAGAAGATGAGCAGATCCAGAAACGTAATTGACGGAACAGTGATCACCTGAATCATGCCGAGCGTAAGCAGGATCGCCATCGGATCGTTGCTGCCGCTCTCCAATTCAAGAATCGGTTCAAGGCTGCCGTACAGCCGAATCTTTTGCCCGCGCAGTACGGAAAACACAGCGGCGGCATCCGTAGACGACACAATCGCGCCTAAAAGAATTCCCTCAGTCAGCGTGAAGCCGAAAACCAGATGCGAAAATACGCCGACCAGCACCGCCGTCAGGATTACACCCACACTGCTCAGAAGGATGGATGGCACGAGCGCGGGACGCAGTCGCGCCCACTGGCTGTCTAAGCCGCCCGAAAACAGGATAAACGCCAGCGCCACCGTTCCGATGAACTGCGCGGAATACGGATCGTCGTAATAAACGCCGCCGATCCCTTCCGAACCTGCCACCATGCCAACGAGCAAGAAAAGAAGCAGCGCGGGGATACCAAATCGCAGCGATATTCGACTGGCAAAGATGCTGATCAAAACGAGCACTGCCGCGGCGAACAACGTGACTTCGATTCGGATCATCCCCTTTGCCTCTTGACCAACGCGCTAGTAGGCGGACGTTTCACGCACAGCATTTGTCATCACTGCGCCGAGCACTTTCACATGCACCCGTTCCAGTGTTTCCCGCGCCCGCGCAGCATGATCGCGCCGTGTTGTACCAGCGCGCACGATCAGCACCACGCCGTCGAGTTTCGCGCCCAGCAGCGCGGCATCTGTAGCCGCAAGCACAGGTGAACTATCAAACAGGAGATAATGCGCGCGCGCCTTCAAAACGCCGATGACGCTGCTCATCTTGGGGCTGCTCAATACGTCTGCCGGAACAGGCGGAAGGATACCCGCGGGAAGAATCGACAGATTCGGGACTTCTGTTTCGATAAGCGGCGGATTGCTCAGAGCAGCATCATCCAACATCATGGTCGTCAAGCCGCGCTCGTTTGAGACGCCCCAGATTTCATGCTGTGCCGGACGTCGCAAATCGCCGTCAATGATGATTGTCTTATTGCCAGATTGCGCGAATGTGACCGCCAAATTCGCCAGAACGAGGCTCTTATCCTCGCTGCTGGACGGGGATGTTACCGCGAACGCCGTGATCGGCTTTTCGATGCTGGTAAACATCAAGTTCGTTCGTAAACTGCGGTACGCTTCCGCCGCCGCCGAACGCGGATCGCTGAGGGTGATCAGAGTGGTTTTCGCCATCGGACGGCTCCTTATTTATCCCGTTCGGGAATCGCTGCGAGTACAGGCATATTTAGCGTGCGTTCCAGATCATCACGATGGCGGATGACTGCGCTTTCCAGAAATTCAAGCACAAACACGATCCCGATCCCGAGGATCGCGCCGATCGCAGCGCCAATCAAGGCATTTAGGGGCGGACGCGGGCGAAGCAAACTCACATCGGGTCCATCGGGAAGCAGTGCCCGGATACGGTCTTCCTGCCGCCGCGTCTGGTTTTCGGTTTCCTGATAACGCACGAGCAGATTTCCCCACTCATTCGCAATCCGATCGACCGGCAGTCCTTCTTCCAGATCGACATCGATTTGAATAGTCAGGTTATCCCGTGACGATTGGATCGTCACTGCGCCTTCCAATTCACCCGCCAGCATATCAAGGTTGAGCGTGTCGATAATCTCTTGTGCGCGGGCGGCGCTCTTCAAATACACCACATAGGAATTCAGCAGTCGTTGCGATGACTCAGTCAAGCTGAGATCGTTACGGGATGGCTGTACCAGAACCAGTTGACTGGCGCGATAAACCGGGGTAATGGTTCGGCTGAGCAAGTAGGCGCTTCCGGCAGCAATGAGCGCAAGCAGGATAATTATCCAACCGCGTCGCAGCAGAATACGCGCATAATCAAGTAGACTCATCAACACTCCGTGTAATCATGTTGCCGCTGTTCGATGAGACACGCTGACAGTGCGGCAAGTTTCTCTTTCGCAGTAAATTCCCTCGATTGTAGATCGGGGATCAGGGGTTAGGGAATAGGGAATGAGATTGGCGGCTGTGCTGTGCCTGCTCGCAATTTGATCAGGAAGTACAGGAATCCGATACCAATCAGTGCATCGGCGATTCCCAAAACCAATGTAATTCGCCCCAGTTCCGCAGACAAAACATAGTAGACGACAATCACACAGAACGTCAATCGCCCTCCGGCGTTGAGTAGAACAATTCCACTTCTAGCGAGCGGGCGTGCGGACGCGTACAGCACCATCGCACCAATTAACACCAGACCGATACCAGCGGTATTGATCAGCAGGGCTTGGAGCGGGTCACTAGGCACTGCGAATTCGCGCCCGCCTAAGCCAAGCATCCGGTTCAAATCGCTGAGTAGTATCAGATACCAGACAGAAACCCCGGGGATGATCAAAGGACTTGCAAGAACAATATTAAAGAGTCCGCTAAAACGAAGTAAGTTTTGATAGCGCTTAATCAACCGCTGTGTGTCTGTCATGGGTTCCTCATGGGTTGTGCGGGGAAGCGGTCCGGTAATCGACCCGATTATACCAACTCATTGCACGATACGTCCGCTGGTTCGTGCCTAGATTGAGTCGGTTGCACAACTCGCTCTTGTTCTGCAATCGGCGCAATGGTAAAGTAGCTAGTTTATCCCGTCCAAACACAATGTGGCGGGTTTAACTGAACTCATCAAGAGCGGCGGAGGGACTGACCCAACGATGCCGCGGCAACCCCCGGAGCGCCGGGACGGTGCCAAATTCAGCAGAGTCAACCTCTGGCAGATGAGATGGATCGGTAGACACCGCACGCCTCTCACATTCCAGAGAGGCGTTTTTTGTTCACACAACGTGCTAGGAGAATCCAACGCTATGGTGCAGTCACACGCCCACACTTCCAATACGACGTTTATGACGTCGCCCCGTTACTTCTTCACGTCGGAATCCGTGAGCGAAGGTCACCCCGATAAGGTGTGTGATCAAATCAGCGACGCGGTACTGGATGCCATCATTGCTAAAGACCCGAATGCGCGTGTTGCCTGCGAATCATCCGCGACAACTGGCTTGGTGCTGGTTTTTGGCGAAATCACCACGAATACTTATGTTGATGTCGAAAAAGTCGTACGCGACACGATCCGCAGCATTGGCTATACCCACAGCACAATCGGTTTTGATGCCGATACCTGCGGCGTGATCGTGGCAATTCACGAACAGTCGAGCGATATCGCGATGGGCGTCGATAAGGCGCTGGAAGCCAAAGAAGGTCGCATGACCGAAGAAGAAATCGAGGCGACAGGCGCAGGCGATCAGGGCATGATGATCGGCTTCGCGTGCGATGAAACCCCCGAGTTGATGCCTTTGACGATTTCCTTGAGCCATCAACTCACCCGCCGCCTCGCTGAACTCCGCAAGCGCGGTGATGTGCTCTGGCTTCGTCCTGATGCCAAGAGTCAGGTCACGGTCGAATATGCGTATGGCAAGCCGAAGCGCATTGACACGATCGTCATCAGTACCCAGCACGCGCCGGAAGTTTCACAGGATGAAATTCGCGCGACGGTGATCGAAAAAGTCATCAAGCCGATTGTTCCGGCTCACCTGCTCGACGCGGATACCCGCTACTTCGTGAATCCGACCGGGCGTTTCGTCACGGGTGGACCTATGGGCGACTCCGGCTTGACCGGGCGTAAGATCATCGTGGACAGCTACGGCGGTGTTGCCCGTCACGGCGGCGGCGCATTCAGCGGTAAAGACCCGACGAAGGTGGATCGCAGCGCGGCGTATATGGCGCGTTATGTCGCCAAGAACGTAGTCGCGGCAGGATTGGCGACACGCTTTGAACTGCAGCTGTCGTATGCAATCGGCGTCGCGCATCCCACATCACTCGCGGTCGAGACATTCGGCACGGGTGTGATCGATGATGTCCGGCTCGAAGCCTTAATCCGCCAGAATTTTGATATGCGTCCGGCGGCGATCATTCGCGATCTGCAGCTGCGCCGCCCGATCTATAAGCAGGTCGCGGCGTATGGTCATTTCGGGCGCAACGATCTCGATGTGCCGTGGGAAAAGACGGATAAAGCCGATCTGCTTCGTCGCAGTGCGGGACTGTAATTTATATAGCAGTTGAACCGTAGACAGAGCGGGACACACAGACTTTTCATTCTGTGTGCTCCGCTTTTCGTTAGGCGGTGGATCGATCCCCTTTTGTTTTCACACCCAGATGTGTGCTAATCTCTCGGTTATCTTTTGATAACCTTGCGCTGGGGTGGACGTGATGAATACTGTCAAAGCAGTGGGCAGTGGGATCAAGAACTTCATGATCATCTTCTCGTTTGTCGTCAACCTGATTTTGGTTGTCGTCATCATCGGGCTGCTGCTGTTCATCTTCGATATCAAGAATAATATCGTCACCCCGCTGGTGGCAGGACTGCACAGCAGCTTTGTCGGCTTAAACGAAGCGACAATCGACTGGACAATCCCGGTACGCGACCGCATTCCCGTTGTCCTGAATATCCCACTCCAGACGGATACCGTTGTTACGCTGACTCAATCGGTGCCGCTGTCCGTCGCCGCAACCATTGAACTCCCCGGCGTTGGGACGCTCAACAACGCGCAGGTGTTTTTGCAGCTTCCCGTCGGGCTGGAACTTCCGGTCGCGCTCGATCTAATGGTTCCCGTCAATGAAATGCTTGACGTATCGCTCGATGTCCGCGCCGTTATTCCTCTCGAATACACGCAGTTGGATGATCCGATCGAAAATCTCCGCTTGTTGTTTGAACCGCTCACACGCGCGCTCTATAACCTACCGGGTGATTTCACCGAAGCGGGTAATCTTGTTGGGGATGTGCTGGCGGGTCGCCCGATCGATCTACTCGAAGAAGGGGAACGTGTTCCCGATCCTTGGATCGGCTTCTCGCGCACGGCTGGTCTAGGCTATGAACTCTATTTCGAAGCAGTCCCCGTGCCGAATCAGCCCGTCGAAACTGGAATTGTGCCGCCGGGAGGCATTCCCGCGTTGGATGAACAGATTCGCCCTGAAGTCTACGAAGTCGGCGGACCTGATGAAGTGAACGCTCAAGCGGTGGGCGAACTGGAAATTTATGGGGTTGCTCCCTACACATATACCGGCGAATTTGCGCCGGAAATGGCAGCGCAAGCCGCCGAAATTGAATCGGAAGAAGGACAAGCACCATGAACGACGGTGACAAGAAGAATTCACCCGATCATCCGCCAATCTGCGATTACGAAGGTACGGATTACCGCACGCGCTTCTGGGAAAATCAGGGACGCGACTATGAAGACCGTGTTGAGCGCATCGCGCTGCGGCGGCTGCTTCCGCCGAGCGGCGGTAAACGCTTTTTGGAGATCGGCGCGGGATTTGGGCGGCTGACTGATGAACTAAACGCATATGAACAGGTTGTCCTGCTCGATTATTCCTACTCCCAGATGGCGGATGCTCAAGATCGGTTGGGGCGCGGCGGAC
Organism: uncultured Chloroflexota bacterium; assembly: GCA_937927665.1. Taxonomy (GTDB): domain Bacteria; phylum Chloroflexota; class Anaerolineae; order Aggregatilineales; family Phototrophicaceae; genus Flexifilum. Next base: position 12,663 of record CALBRY010000321.1, on the reverse strand, counting down.
GTTACACCTATGTTGCAGCGGATATGTACCGCATGCCGTTCAAACCCGGCGTTTTTGATGGCGTTTCGGTGATCCGTGTGCTGCATCACATCGCAGATGTGCCCATGGCGTTCAAGTCAGTGCGGCGGGTGATGTCCCCTAACGGAACATTCATCCTCGAATATGCCAGCAAACGCCATTTTAAGTCGATGCTGCGTTGGTGGATGAAACAACAGAACTGGAATCCATTCGATCTTGATCCGGTCGAATTTGTCGAACTCAATTTCGATTTTCATCCGGCATATATTGAGCGTGAACTCGGTGCAGCGGGGTTTAAAACCGATCGCCGCCTCCCCGTGAGCTATTTCCGAATCGAAGGACTTAAGCGCACCGTTCCAACAGAGGTGTTGGCAGGGTTAGACGGACTGACACAGCTTAGCGGACTGCTTTTCTCTCCCAGCGTTTTCACGAAAAATCATGCACAGGGTGATACACCGCGCCAGCTTGATATGACAGACATTTTCGCCTGTCCGCTGTGCGGCGGTGAACTACACCGCGACGGCGATACGCTGCGCTGTGCGAAAGACTCGGCGGCATGGGCAATCCGCGATGGTATTTACGACTTCAAAGCACCGATTGAATAGAACCGCTCAGGCGCTAGAGCGGCTCTAGGTGAGATTCCACCCACGCGAGATAAGCGGCGCGCAGTTTGCGCGTCGTCTCGCCGGGTGTTCCCCCACTGATCGCCAAGCCATCAATTTCGATAACAGGCACGATCCCCCGGCTGGCGCTGGTGATAAATGCTTCTTCCAACCGTGAAATATCGCCAATCTGCACCGGATCGCGGCGCACCGGAAGAATCGACGGCGCAACCTCAAAGACGACTTGCTGCGCGATCCCCGGAAGCACCCCTTCCCCGGCGGTGCGGAGTTCGCCATCGAGGATAGCATAAAAATTGCTGCTCGTTCCTTCGAGCAGCGCGCCATCCTCACTCATGAGAATCGCGGTAAAAATCCCCGGCGGCAGCGCGGCTTCAAGCGCGGCGCGATCATGCATCCACCCTGTTGTTTTGGCAGAGGGGTTTTCGCGGTTCGCCGCCGCAGAGGTGATCACACGGATTCCGGTTTCGTAAACTTCAGGTGCAAGCGGTTTGAACGGCTCAACCGACAGAATAAATTCGTCAGGCGCACCCGCCGAAACAGTGACACGAAAACGCACACTGCCAAACCCCGCTTCCTCGATTACCTGCCGAAGCGCGGCTTGTAAGCGCGGTCGATCTATCTTGAGCGCGATATTCGCCCGCCGCGCCGAATCTTCCAATCGATCCCAATGCGCGCTCAACTTCAATACGCGATCCGTATCAAATGTATTGGTGACGGTGTAAACGCCGTCTTTCGGCTCATGTGCAGCGGCATCCGCCAGCGAACTCGCGCTGGTATCAACAAGTACCAATCCAGCAGGTGTCAAGCGTTTTACAATGCAGGGCATAATGTGCCTTCTCTCCTAGCGCTGATCCGCCCGATTATTCAGCAGCATCGACGGCGGGTTTGAGCGTTGAGTCAATAAGTGTGCCAATTTCTTCAGGATGATCAACGGTTGGCGTGCCGGATTTTGATTGATCGGTCGAAAGCCGCGCCGTAAACCGCCCCAACGTCGCCGCCATCAACCGAATCTGCTGGGAAAAGTTGTGTTCCAGATCACTGATTTGGAGCGGTCGCGCATCCACCGCACTCGTCAACCATGATTCAAGGATCATCACCATCGAGAGATCGAACGTCCACAAGCCTTTAAAGACACGCTGATCATCGGGATCGGTAATGTGGCTGACTTCTTCTGTCGCCAACGCGCTGAAATAATCCTGCCCGTGACTGACGAGAAACCATTCTTTCGCCAGTTGATCGGTTTGGGTAAGCGGAACATAGGTTACATGAGGCAGCGGCGGCGGCTGAACATCCATCACGCCGAACACATAAACAGACTCCGCTCGTTGAGCGAGACTCGTGTAACGCTCAATCTGCGGAATGAACTTACTCATCACCTGAAACCCGGCAAAGATGCGGTTACGCGCGCCGTGTGTCAGGGTTGCATTTTCGATTTCGTAACTGACGAGCGACATCGTGCGCCGGTGATTGAGAACACTGTTTCCCAACTGTACACGATCCACCAGATGAAATACCGAAAACTGCGGGTCAATCGTAATCGTCATTGAGTTATGCCTCTCTACCACTGCAACAACACTTATGAAGAATACCCACTGGGATGAGCGTAGGCTAAAACATAGATAAGGGCATAGGGAAGGTTCCCTATGCCCAAATCAAACGAGCCTAGTACACGTGTTCAAGCGTTATTCGGTAACGGTGAAAATATCTCCTGCCGTTCGCCCAAACACGTCCGGTTGATACTGCGCGAATCCCTGCGCGGGCATCACCTGATACACCCCCGGCGTGACCGCGCGCACCTGATAACTGTACACGTAAGTTCCGCTTGCGAGGAAATCCGCATACAGCACAGCACGGCTGTCACGTAGTTCTGTGCGGTTGAACACGAACCAATTCCAGAACCAGAACGGATCATCTTGATTCAGCGGACCGAGCGCGGGGTCATCCACGCCTTGACTCGTGATCAGAAGGTTAGGATCAAGCGGCTCAACACCCGCCGGGAGCGGATCATCCAGCACGAAGAAGTAAATATCCTGCGGCACGGTGATCGTCAAGCGCACGGTGATCGTATCCCCAACCTGAGCGCTCGTGATCGTCGTTTCGGTGTTCGTTTCGATGTAATAATCGCGCCGCACCGAAACACCCCGGTTGAGTGCCGTTATGTCTTCCGCCGGAAGCCGCAAATTGAGGAATGAGGTGTAGTAGAGCAGTCCTGCATCTCCGCCGCGTGTGAATGTCAGGCGGTTGAGTGCCCCCACCGCGAAATCACCCACCGGGATTGCAGCCTGTTCCGCTTCCGGCGTGAGGACAACATCGCCGTTGAACGTCACTTCATACGGGAATTCACCTGCACCGCCTTCGACTTCGCGCCCATAAGCGATCAACGCCTGAAGCGCCCAAACCGTTTCCTGTGTCGTCTCCCAACCATCTCCGCGCCGCGCCGTGATCAACCAGCGCGCCGCATTCGGGAGCAAATCATTTTCCGGGCGCGCGGTCGTGAGCGCCAGCAGTGCCAGCGCCGTCGATCGGGTATCGCTGTCCCAGTTAAGCCAATCGGGACGCGCTTCATCCCATTGAGCACCGGTTGAGGTCAGCGTCGCGCTTGTGAGCAAATCACTCACCAGATCATCGGTCATATCAGCAGGTGCGCCGCTCACAGCAAGCGCCAGCAGCAGGAATGATTTTCCGGCGTGATTCAACTCAAGGCGGTCTTCGAGGAACGGTGCGGCGGCGCTGGTGATATCCTCACCGCTGCGCGCCCGCACATACAAGTAGAACGCGCCGCGATTAAGCGTCTGAAGCGGCGCATCTTCACGTGCAATCTGTAAGCCATTCTCGATGACTGCCGGATCAACTTCGAAACCACTATCGCGGGCTTCGATCAATGCCAGCGTCACATATGCAGTGATCAACGCATTGGTTTCCTGCGTCGGGAAATACCCCCATCCGCCATCAGCATTACGATCAGCGAGCAGGCTTTCCACGCCCGCACTAACCGCTTCCATGAGTGTCGTAAGTTGTTCTGGTGTAAGCACCGCCAGCGATTCCGCTTGCAGTGTGAGCGCATTGGCGATCACGAGACTGGCAGTGTATTCGCTGCTGGCATAGGGATAATCGCGCAGATAATCGAGTGCGCCAAATGCTGTATCCAGCATCGACGTATCAACGCGAACATCAAGCGCGCCTTCGACAAATTCATAACGCGGCGGAATAGCGACCGTCTGCGAAACCGCATCACCGGGGCGGAGAATACCGCCCGTTCCGGTGGTATCCGGTGCGGAGTAAGCATAGACAGGAACTAACCCGTCCTCATTGGTGAGCGCCGGACGCGCCGCGTCAGCCAGTCCACTCGCGGCTTGTGCCGAAAAGACCAGATCAACACCTTCGACATCCAGCACAACAACATCCCACGACACGCGAGTCCGCGACCCTGCCGGGATCGTTACCGACTGCGAGGCGGGACTGTTCACCTGCATACCAACCGCCTGAAGCGAAACATCTACCGTCTGATCCGTATCCGTATTGTTCTGCACAATCGCCGCGAGTGTAACCTGATCGCCAACGACGAAGAAGCGCGGCGCGGCGGGACGGATCAACAGCGGCAGCGATGCCACTACATCACGGGTTATTTCCCCAACATCGGTATCCATCGTGACGGCGCGGGCATCAAACCGCCATGTCGTCAGGTTATCAGGGAGTTCAACGCTGACTTCGGCTGTGCCGTTCGCATCGGTAACGATGCTTTCCCACAACGGCGTGTATTCAAAGTCATCGCGGATGAGTCCGCCGCCGCCATCGTCTCCGCCACCACCACCGCCATAACCCGACGGGAAGGTCGCGTCTTCGAGGATATCAATCAAGCCGCTCATAGCGACTCGCGTCGTGACGTAGTTGGTTGTCGGTTGGTAAAACACATCGATCTGGGGTGCGCTGTTTGGCGGCGCCAGATCGAGAACAGCTTCATCGGTAAGCGCTGCGCCAACTTCTGCGACAACCGGATTCCCATCCACATCCGTGACGCGCACGGTGAAGGCGGCGGTGTCTCCCGGTTCGTAAGCTTCTGACGACGGCTCAACTTCAATATTGAGTATCCGGTGTGTGGGCGTCACATTGATGTTGAAACTGCTCGTGTCATAATCCGGCAGCGACGGATCACCGTAATACCCGCTTCCGCCCTTGATTGCCGCCACTGACAGATAGAAATTCGGCGCGAAGGCTTCGGTAATCGGAAGTTCATAAACGAACGACTCGCCGCTGACAGTGACAACCTCATGTGTCATCACATCGGCGCGCTCGCTGGTGATCAACAGCGTCCACATTGAATCATAGGGAAGCTGCATAAACACCGATGCGGTATCGCCGGGGACATACGTTTCCCGGTCTGTAATCAGCCCGATTCCGTACGTATTCGGTGTATATGTTACCGAGCCTTCACCGCGCACGTAGAAGCGCAAACTTGAGGTATTCACCCGTCCCTGTGCATCAGCGATCGTCGCGCGCACGCGGTACACGCCCGGCGTTGACGGTGTGAACGTCGTCGAGCCAAGCCCATCCGCACCTACGCGAGTCGCCCCCGTCCCCATTGCAACAGCTTGTTCAACCCAGTTGTACTGCCCGAACTGGTCAGCTTCTTGGCGTACCCAGCGGATCAGTTCGATTTCATACGTGATCTGCGCGTTCGGGATCACCGCGCTGTCCGGCGTCACCGCAAGCAGATCAACATTCACGGGTTGATCTTCCGGATAAACATAGCCTTCCGTCCGCAAGCCGACATACGCATCCGCGACATGGGCGAATACTTCGGCGCGTCCGCTGATCGCCTGCCCCGATTGATCCGTGATCGTTCCCTCAATCGTGATAATCATCGGGCGGGGCGAAGGTGCGACAGTGCTCACCGTTTCGAGAATGGCATTTCCTCCCGCATCGGTGGATTGTCTGCCGCCGCCACCTTCGGGGAGAAGCTGCTGAGAATAGAACGCATCTTGATAGGTGAATTCAGGGGTGAAATCCCATCTGCCGCTGCCCTGATAATCGAAAGATGCCATATCCGCAATAACGTTCCACTCAACAGGCGAATCGCCAAGCGCCCCACCGCTGTAATACGACGCATTGACGACGGCGGTCAGCGTATCACCTTGAATAATCGAATCCGTTTGCGGCGTCACCTGTACCTCAAATTCAGGGACACGGAATTCCGCGATACGGAACGTTACCGATGTGGCGTTTTCCGCCTCATAATCCGAGCCGACATAACCGAATTGATAGGAAACCGAGTCGCCAAAGTCCACATACAATTTCAGCAGACCGATCGGCGCATCCGGCGGCACGGTGAACGATCCGCTGAATGTCCCGAATGCGGTAATATCGACATCCGCTTCCCAAAGAACGGTCGAATCGTAGACGGGGCGCAGTTCAAGATGTGCCGTCGCTTGATCCGGCACGCTGAAGTCCATATCACGGCGGTCACGGAGCACGCCGCGATAGTAAATGGTTTCACCGGGGCGATAAACCGGGCGATCGGTATACAGATAAGCGCGTCCGGTCGGTAGATCGCTCTCACTGTTGCTGTACCACGCGCCATAAACGCCGTCGCCTGTCACTTCCACAAAGACATGTTCGTTTTCGGCTTCGCTTTGTTCCAGAACAACAGGAGCGCGGAATATACCGTTCGAATCAGTGACACCGCTGGCGAGAATCACTCCGTCTTGGAGGATTTGAACCGCAGCATTCGGGACAACCGCACCGCTTTGCAGGTCTGTCACCCAGATGAAGGTTTCGCTTGCGGTGCGCTTGACTGTGATATTCGCGGTGGTAACGGCGAGCGCCATTTGATAGGTATTAGTTTCGCTCGCGCCGTACATATTCGCACCCGCGCCAACATCAGCATTCAAGCCTAACCAGTACAACCCCGGCGCAAGCTGACCGCCGTTGTCCGAACTCAGCGGAACATAAACCGCGGTTTGCGTATCACCGACCTCAAATACAGATGACCACGAACGCAGCGGGAAAAGCATCTCCATAAACGGCGGCAAATTCCCGCTCAACCCGTAATTCCCACCGCGTGACTGCATGTACAGAAAATCATCATACTGACCGAGTATTTCGTCGCTCAAGTCGGTCATGTTGATGTCGTAGAGGTTGAAATCGACATGCGATGTGCCCGATGCCATCAACCGGAAAAACGTATCCGGGTTGTAAGCACTCGTCATGACGAAATTGCCGTTGATGATCGGGTAAACGGTGTTTCCGCCGGATGACATCGTGCGGAAGCTGAACACCTTGTCGCTCAGCGTTGGATTGCCATAGATATCTTCAACCCCCGCCAGCACGGTGATCTGAAAATCCGTATCCGTCGGTGGGTTTTCAAACTGCAACCAGACAGTACGCAGATCGCTTTCGTATGTCTGTGGATACCATCCTACGTTTTGCGGACTGATGACGATTCGATCACGAAGCGTCTCCCAATTCATATCGGTGTTAAAAGTGATGCGCGCGCTGTAAAGCAAATACTGAAGCGTCTGTCCATCAAAAGGATCGGTTTCCTGAACAGCCGGATACGGAAGCGTTCTAAAGCTAAACGCGATCGGCTCCTCGATCCTACTTCCGCCGTCCGCGCCGAACGCGCTCTGCGAAATCGTGACGCGGTATTCTGTTTCAAGCGTCAGCAGGTTGACCGGTTGTGCGATCACTTCCGTGCTGTCATCACTCCACACGAAGTTAACCGGAAGATACGTTTCGCCGTTATAGAGTTGAAAATTCGACTCTACACTCGCGCGATCCATCGACTGACTGAAAATGATCTGGATTCCACCATTGAGCGGAACTTCAGTGTCATTATTGGCTGGATTCGTGCTGACCATCTGCGGTGGCAGAGTAGTAAACACCCATGTGAAATCCTCAGCCGTGGCTGAACCGTCCGCCGCAGTAAATCCGGCGGGAACCGTTACTGTGACATCAGCACCGCCCGGGTAATAGCCGCTCGGCGTAAAGCTGTAAATTGACGCATTGATCCACTCACCGACACCATCGAGCGGCGGTGAAATCACGATCGGCGAAGGATATGCCGCCAGATCGCCCGTCGTGGTGAGCGGCGCAATCGGTCGATCGAAACTCACGACGATGCGCGCATTTGCCGCAGCGGCATCACTATCCGGTTCGGGAACAACCGATGTGACACGCGGTGGTCGCACCGTTTGCACCTCAAACACGTACGGTTCACTGAATGGCGTACCAGTTTGTGCCGCCGCTGAACCACCGATCGTGATTGTGTAGCGGGTATCCCGCGCCCACCCGCGCTGCGGCACAAACGTGAGCAGGGATGGGTTATTCCATGCAAATACACCTTCGACCGCCGGATCGACCGTGAATGCCGCTTGTACGCTGGCAGAGTCCATCGGCTGATCAAATGCGATTTGCAGCGGATCCGTCGGCGAAAGCTCAACACCGGGGATCGGATAAATGTCGATTACTTGCGGCGGAGGAGATATCTCCTGTGCTGTAACGCCAGAAACGGCGATCACAAACAGACACAACAGTGGAAAAATGACTTTTTTGATCACAAGAAACCCTTTCAGGGAGGTATTGTGAGAAGTCAAGCTGAACGCTTGATCACTAGTTTAATGTGAAATGCTGTGGTTTGTTATACGGCGATCCTCCGTGCAGCAGGTGATCAGACCACATGCTTGACACGCTCGTTTTGCCGCGTTATTCTCGTTACCATGATGATGACCTACTACTTCACAACTACCGGCATGTGCACTATGACTTCCCATCCAGTGATGGCGGGTAAGCCGCGCATGTCGTAAGCCTGAAGCAGTACGCAACCGGATACGAAAGCGTGTGGGAACCCCCACACGCTTTTTTTGTTGAGGAGAGGAAACCCATGGCACTCGTTACGATGAAATTTGGCGGTACGTCTGTTGGCAGTCCAGAAGCCATCAGCAACTTGATCGGAATCGTGGAAACCTCGCTCGCGGAGGGGAATCAGATCATTGTCGTGGTCAGTGCAATGAGCGGCGTTACTGACGCGCTGATCGGATCGGTCAAGGATGCGGCATCGGGCAGCCGTTGGGGATACCTGTCCTGCAACAACAAACTGCGTGACCGTCATATTGAGGCGATCAACATCCTGACGACAGCAGGACGCAATCGTGATCAGGCAATTCAGGATGTCGAAAATCTGCTGCGCCAGCATGTTGAGTTATGTCAAGCCGTCAACGTACTCGGCGAAGCGACTCCGCGCATCAACGACGCGGTGATCGCTTTTGGTGAACGGCTGTCCGCTCGGCTTGTCGCAGCCGCGCTGAGACATCACGGTGTCAACGCACTGGCGTTCGATGCCAGTCAGTTCATCGTCACCGATGAACGTTTTGGAAGTGCTGTTCCCCTGTTTGATGAAACCGACGCACGCATTCGCAATCAACTCCTCCCCCACATCGAAAAAGGGGTTGTTCCGGTGCTGACGGGCTTCATTGGCGCAACCAGCGATGGACATTGGACGACACTCGGACGCGGCGGCAGTGATTATTCCGGCGCGATTTTTGCGGCGGCAACCGAGAGCGCCGAATTGATCATCTGGACGGATGTTGACGGCGTGATGACGACCGATCCACGCATCGATAAACGCGCACGTGTGCTGCCGTATGTGTCCTATCAAGAAGTAGGTGAGCTTGCGTTTTACGGTGCGAAAGTCCTGCATCCTAAAACAGTGCAGCCGATTCTCAACAAGGGGATCCCGATGCGTGTACGGAACACATTTAATCCGTCGCATCCCGGCACGTTGATCGGTCCTGACAGCCAGCCCAGTCAGACAGTGATCAAAGCAGTGACGAGCATCCGTAGTGTGAGCTTGCTCACCGTGAGCGGCAAAGGGATGATCGGCGTACCGGGCATCGCCGGACGGACATTTCTTGCAACCGCCCGCGCAGGTGCAAACATCCTGATGATCTCACAGGCGAGCAGTGAGCAGAGTTTCTGTTTTCTCGTCACCGTTGATAAAGCCGATGTGGCGAAATACGCGATCGAAACCGAACTGGCGAAGGAAATCGAACGCCAAGATGTGGATGAGGTCGAAGTGATGGAATCGATCGCCATTGTGACAGTGGTCGGCGCTGGGATGCGCGGCACATTTGGCGTCGCAGGTCGGGTGTTCACCACGATGGGAAATACCCAGATCAATGTGATTTCGATTGCACAGGGCGCAAGCGAATGTAGTATTTCGTTCGTAGTTGATGAGTCCAATTTGAACCGGGCTGTCGTCGCGCTTCACGATCTCGCGCTAGAATCAGTGTCGGTTTAGTTTAAGGTTGCTCGTTGATACTGATCTTTTTCGCTGGATTTATTCTATTGGGAATCGCCGCTGGTTTGCAGGGAACAGCCCTCGCATTCTTGATCGAGCGATTCGGAATCGCGCCGGATCAAGGCGGCATCTTCATCACACTGTTCACCGTGGGGACGACTACCGGAACCTATTTTATCGGTCGGCTGCTTGACCGGGTAAACGCCCGTGCGGTTGCTTGGTTGGGCTTGTTCTTACTCGGTGTCGGCGCGCTGATCGTAAGTGCTGCAACAACTTCAGGGTGGGCGCTGCTTGCGATGACGTTATACGGATTCGGATTCGGCGCGATGCTCGTGTGTGGAAACGTCCTCGTCGTGAGGATGAGTGCGCCGAACAGCTCACCTGCATTGAATGCGCTCAGTGTGTGTTTCGCGATCGGCGGCATTTTGGGACCGGAGATCACGACAGCGATTCTCGTGCGCGCTGACGTAGCGACCGCATATATTTTGTTTGCCGCCGCCGCGTTTTTGATGCTGCCGCTCATGTTTGTCGTCAACATCATGCCGCCCGCGCCGTTCTCACATGCGGATGGGGTGGATACACGAATCCCGATGACGCCTGTTCTTCTGTTCGCGGCATTCTTTATGGTCTACACAGGCGCGGAAATCGGCTTCACAAGCTGGATTTACACGCAGATGTATAACGTGGCGGGTCTGCCCGTGCAGGAAGCGGCACGCGCAGTTTCTCTGTTTTGGATCGGCATGCTAATCGGTCGGTTGATCGGGATCCCGCTCACGCAGCGGGTACGCGATGAGCATATTCTGATCGGTGCATCAGCGCTGCTTTCGCTGACAGTTGCACTCCTACTCGTGTTTGCCACCAATCCGCTCATCAGCATGATTTCGGTGGCGATGTTCGGCTTATTTGCCGGACCGATCTTCTCATCGGCGCTGGCGATGGTGGGGCGGCGTTTCCCGTATGCGGCTGGTCGGTTATCCGGGACTTTGCTGGCGATGGGGAATATCGGCGTCGGCACATTACCCTTTATTCAAGGACAGGTTGGGCGCGGTGTCGATGGCGGATTCATCATCACCTTGATTGCAGGGATCGGATTGGTCGGGTTGGCGATGCTTCTGGCACGGGATTCGCGCCTCGCCGGGCTTAATCGTTTGGAAAGTACCAGCGTATAGGCGCAAACGCACCTATACGCTGGAGGTTACACGGCTGCGGTTTCCGGTGCGGGATTAACACGTTCAGTGGATTGGCTGCGATACTTCCACGCATGACGAAGGACACGAACGATGATCCCCGGCTTCATCATGTCAGTCAGCGGTGCGACCAGATGCAGAATCATCAAGAAGGTTCGCATCACCACCGGGTCTTCTTGCATGGCGCTGTTAAATTCCGTCAGGTAACGCGCAGACAGCCGTGCAGCAAAATTTGTTTTCGGCTGCGACTCGATATGGGTCGCATCCGCGCCGAGGGTGATCGCCCACGGCTGAGTCAGCAGTTTTGCCTGTTCTTTTGCCCACCGCTTCGCAAGTCCGGCAAACTGGTGCTTATCCGCATACGTGCCGATCAGCTTTGCCAGCGCTTCGGCTTCCATCGCCGCGACGGTCATCCCCTGCCCGTAGATCGGGTTAAACCCGCACGCCGCATCACCAACAACGACGAAATGCTCCGGCAGCCGATCGAGCTTCTCAAAATGTCGGCGGCGGTTATCGAGATTGCGATAGCCATAAATCGGTGAAAGCGGCTGCGCGTCCTTAACATTCTCCCAGAAATCAGGCGACGGGATTTTCTGAATGAAGGCGTCATACGCTTCAGGATCAGTCGGCGGGTAATTTTTCCCACTGCCCGATAAGATGACGATCCAGCGGTCGCCTTCGACGGTGAAAATTCCGCCGCCATGAAACGGAACGCCGGGGATTTTCGGGTTTTGCAGCCCAAACGTTTCCCACTTACGGCTGAACGTCTCCGGAATCTGGTACAGACGGGCGGCGTATCCCCAATGCGCGGTCATGTACGTTTCAGACGGCGCATCGTATCCAAGTGTTTTCAACCATTCGACCACCCCGGAACCGCGCCCGCTGGCATCAACGATCAAATCGGCGCTGAGTTCGACGGTTTCATGCGTCTTTTTCGCCTCGGCACGCACCCCGGTGATCCGCGCTTTATCCGGCGCGGCGATCAGGTCTGTCACGACATGATTTTCGATGATCGTCAGGTTCGGAATCTGCTTGACGCGCTGGCGGAGATGCCATTCAAGAAATGGGCGTGTACACGACGCCGTATACAATCCCGTGCGGATCGACGGCAGACGGCGACCATCCCGCCCGATGAAATCCGCACGGTAGCCGATCTCGATCTTGACCGCGCCTGCCGCGATCAACTCATCGAGAAAACCGGGGAATAAATCATTCAGGATATTCATGCCGCGCAGCAGCAGCACATGCGGCTGACGGCTCTGCGGCACGCCGGGGCGCGGCGCGATTTCTTCGGGAAAGGTATCACGCTCGATCAGCGTAACCCGGTCGAAATGATCGCTGAGGGTGCGGGCGGCAGTTAAACCCGCCACACTCCCCCCGATGATAATGGCATGGGTAGAGGTCATAGGCATCCGCTAAAACTCAAAGGCAGACGATATGACCATTGAACCATAAGCCCCATCAACCCCGCCAGAGACTGCTCAATGAGAATCCTACACATAAAGGACACAGCTCTCTGCGCTCTCTCCGTACTCTGCGG